>JALHPA010000114.1 GCA_022842745.1 Pirellulales bacterium | reverse complement strand
GGGTCGGTTTCAACCGATCGAGGGCGTCTCGGACCCGGTGGTGGTGCGAACGCTGGTACGCGAAAAATCGACCTATGCGTATATGGTCAACGATTCCCCGTGGCCGGTGCAAGCGACGCTGGACCTGGAATCTCCGCGCGGAATTCAGCCCGAGGAACTGAGCGGCTGGCGGCGGCTAAGCCCCCCCCGCAACGGCCGATGGGTCGTGGAATTGGCGCCGTTTGATCTGGTCGCGGTGCGATTTCCCTCCGCGGCCGTCCGACTCAGCAACCCGCAAGTGCAAACGGCGCCGGGAGTACGGTCGACCCTCGCCAGCCGGATCGAAGATTTGCGCAATCGCCGGGCGGTGCTTCAGAACCCGCCCCCACTGGCGGCGCCGTCGAACCCGGGCTTTGAGGAGGGAGGAGTAGGCGGGGCGCCTTCGGGCTGGGAGCTGGCGGCTGTGCGGGCCGAGGAGGCGGTCTTGCAAATTGACTCCCACCAGCCCTATGCCGGAAGCCGGGCGATTTTGCTTGGTTCGCGCGGGGGGGGAGTAACGCTGCGCAGCGCTCCGTTCGCCGCCACACAGACTGGCAGGCTCGCTCTTTCGGTCTGGCTGCGGGTCGAGGATCCTGCCCGCCAACCCACCCTGCGGCTGGCGATCGAAGGGGTACTGGACGGCGAAGAATATTACCGGTTCGCGCCAGTCGGCGCCGGCGAGCAAGTGGACCGCGTTCGCAGCGAATGGTCGCAGTACGTTTTGCAGATCGACGATCTGCCGGTCGCGGGGCTGTCGCAATTGCGGGCCCGTTTCGATCTGTTGGGCGCCGGGGAAGTGTGGCTCGACCAGGTCGAATTGTTCGATCTCGCCTTCTCGCAGGCCGAGCGGATTGCGCTGGATAAGAACCTAGCCCTCGCCGAGTCGTTGTGGCAGCAATCGCGGTTCGGCCGCTGCTGGCGCGAGCTGGAAGGGTATTGGCCTAAATACCTTGCAGCCAATGTCCCACTTTCTCCCGCCGCTGCCGCGGTCGCGACTCCGCCGGAGCCGCGGCGCAGCGAACCGGCCGAGAAGCAGGCCACTCGTCCCGGCGTGCTCGAACGGGTGCGGGACTGGTGGCGGTTTTGAAGCCGCTTTTCTACCCGAGAGCGAAGAGCGCGGTTCGTCTATAGTCCGTACTCTTTGATCTTGCGGTACAGCGTTCTTTCGCCGATTCCAAGCATCTGCGACGCCTGCTCGCGATTGCCCCCCGTAAAGGCCAAGGTCTCGGTGATGAATAGCCGCTCAACATCCGTAAGTGGGCGTCCGATCAAACCCGCTAACGAACCGGGCGCCGCGTCAGCGGCTGGGTTACCGCCGACCGTGGCGGAGGAATCTCCCAGCAATTCCGTCGGCAGATCGTCGACATCCAACATCCCGTCGAAGTCCACGACGACCATACTCTCGATGACGTTCCGCAATTGCCGCACGTTTCCAGGCCAGGCGTAGCCCATCAGCCGCATCCGCGCCGCGGGGCTCATGCTTTTAATGGTCTTATGGTGGCGCTTGGCGAACTGCCGGATGAAATGCTCGATCAGCAGGGGAATATCCTGACTCCGCTCGCGAAGCGGCGGCAGCGAGATCGTGACCACCTTGAGCCGGTGGTACAGGTCGCTACGAAACGTGCCAGCGGCAATCGATTCTTCCAGATTCCGATTCGTGGCCGACAGCACCCGCACGTTCACCTTGGTTTGCTCGTTCGATCCGACGCGGGTGATTTCGCCGTTTTCCAGCACACGCAACAGCTTGATCTGCGTGGCCATCGGCATGTCGCCGACCTCGTCCAAGAACATGGTCCCGCCATGCGCGTAGGCAAACTTGCCTACCCGGTCGGTCGAAGCGTCCGTAAAAGCCCCTTTGACGTGCCCGAACAGCTCGCTCTCCAGGATGTTTTCGCTCAAGGCGGCGCAATTCAAGGCCACGAAAGGCTTGTTCTTGCGAGGGCTGTTTTGGTGGATTGCCTGCGCAACGAGCTCCTTGCCGGTTCCCGTTTCCCCCTGAATCAGAACGCTGGCATCGGTGGGGGCGATGCGTTTGAGACGATCGATCACGGAATTCATTTGGGGGCTGGAGCCGATCACTCCCTCGAACCCGAACTTTTCGTCCAACCGCCGATTCAGTTCGACGTTGGCGCGCCGCAGCCGCACAGCCTCGGCGGCTTTGGCGGCGACGATCCGCAATTGTTTCAGGTCCAGCGGCTTTTGCAGGTAATTGAACGCTCCTTGCTGCATGGCCTCGACGGCCGAAGGGATCGTTCCGTGCCCCGTGACCAGCACCACCTCGCAGTCGGGCAGCGACTGCCTGGCCAGATTCAAGATTTCGAGGCCTCCGACGTCATTCATGACCAAGTCGGTAATGACCAGGTCGAACGACTCGCGGGAAATGAGCCTCGCTCCCTCGCTGCCGGAGGTCGCCGTCGTGCATCCGTAACCGACCCGCTCCAAGCTTTCGGCGACGACGCTGGCGTGGGCCGCGTCATTATCGACGATTAGCACGCGAATGTCGGCGGGCACGGCCACATCGGCTGGTTCAGAACCAGTTGGCGAGCCAGAACCAGGAGAGGACGATGACGTTGGCAAACGTGACATAGCCAAAAATCATACTCCGGCCAGCCAACCTTGCCAGGGGGACTTGATTGCGTCGTGGAGCACGACCGCGGACGCTGGATCTGCAATAAAGGATCCACGAGTGACGAAAATTTTCTTGCACGGTCCAGGCAAACGCGGTAGGATCGCGCGCGGGAGTGGATGATTCTTCCAGAATGGGGGAGTGTTCGATGCGCAAGATCCTTGCGCATTTTCAGGACCGCGCCCGCTGCTCGATGGGAATTGTGCGGCGACTGGACCGCCGCGCCGAGAATTCGGTGCTTTTGACATTCGACGACGGGCCGGATCCCGAGGTAACTCCGGCGGTACTTGAACGACTGGCCAGATTTCAAGCACGCGCGGTGTTTTTTGTCGTCGGTTGCCGGATCGGCCGGGCGCCACACCTGCTCACGAGGATTGTGCAGGAGGGGCACTTGATCGGCAACCATTCTTACGCCCATTGGCTGGGAGAGCCTCCGGGTGTGTATGCTTGTTATCGGGACTTCTCGCATTGCCAGTCGGCCGTACAGACTCGCTGCGATCGGCGTCCCAGCCTGTTTCGCGCCCCGTTGGGCGCATGGCAATGGGCTCCATTGGCGGCCGCGCGGCTGTGTCGGCTGCGCCCCGTGCATTGGTCCCTTGACGTGCGCGATTGGATGTTGCGCGACGACATTTCGGCGGCCGCCGCCGGGCAAAAGCTCGCCGGACTGGCTCGCCCACGAGACATCGTCTTACTGCATGATGACAATCGCTGCGTGCTGGCGATATTGGACTGTTTACTGCGGTCATTGCGGGACCGTGGATTTGATTTGCAACACGGCGCAAAATACTTATAAGTTTCGTCGAATGGTCATGGATCGGTTCCAGGTGGACCGATTGCGTCGAGTCAAACGAATTTGTCATTCGACAGCGTGGGCCGCCGCGATCGGTTGAAATTCTATGTTGCATCGGCTGGCCAAGCACGTTCGCGACGGACTGATTCGTCGTGGGGCGGCAAGTGTTTCCCCTCGAATTATCCGTACGTTGCCGCACGCGACCGATTCGTTCACACAGGGGTTGGTGTTTCACGCCGGTGTCTTGTATGAGAGCACCGGTCTCTACGGGCGATCGAGCGTGCGTGTGATTGATCCGAGGGACGGCCGATTGATTGATTCCAAGCCCGTATCGAATGATTTTTCCGAAGGGATCGCGGTTCGAGACGGGGAACTGTATCAGCTCTCGTGGAAGCAAGGAATCGCGCGGGTTTACGACCTTGAGTCGCTTGAAGTGCGACGTACGATTTCGTATCAGGGTGAAGGATGGGGCCTGACCTCGCATGACGGCGGATTCTTCATGAGCGATGGCACCAGCCGGCTTCAAGCTCGCTGTGGGCAATTCGATCTTCTGGAGCGCTTTCGCGTCCGCACCGGCGCAGTTCCGATGCGCAATCTCAATGACCTCCAATACGCCAATGGCCTGATTTACGCCAACGTCCTGTGGCGGAACGACTTGCTGGAGATCGATCCAGCGACGGGACGTGTACACCGTCTGATAGACTGTTCGGAAATGGTGCGAGCCGCGGCAGTTAACGATGTAGACTCGGTTTTTAACGGTGTGGCGTACAATCCCAAGTCGGCCAGCTTCTTTTTGACAGGTAAGAATTGGCCGTTGCTTTTCGAGGTCGTGGTCCCTGGCGTCGGTGGGGAAGCCGTCAATTCAACAGCGGCGCGATAGAGCGAGTTTGAGTTTATGGCGAGCCACGCGACCAGTATCCAAGGTCAGCCGATCCCTGCGCAAGCCGATCAGTCGGCGGGACTCACCTACCGAACGGTGAGAACTATTGCCGAGATTGCCAGCATTTTGCCGGACTGGCGACGGATGCACGAAACAGGTGGACGCGGCGCGACCTACTTCAATGACCCACGCGTAGTGACAGCAACCATTGACAACGACTCGTCTGTCTCGCCGTTGATGGTGGTGGTCGAACGGGGGGGCGCCATCCAGGCGGTTGCCCCGTTCTTGCGGCACGCCACGAATTTCCATTTGCAATTCAGCGTCTTCACTTTGGCGTCGCTCTCGATCCGGTCGTTGTCTTTGCCAGGAAACGGTGTGGCGATCGCAACGGAAGCGCCCGCCGATGAATGCCTCTCCGTGGTCTTTCAAGCGCTCTCCGACCATGCCGGTGAATTCGATCTGCTGTTTCTCGAAGGTGCATCGATCGAGGCGGATTTATGGCAGTATCTCACTGGCAACAGAATGAAGTCTGACCGGTTCTCGGTCGTTCCGGCAGCAAGCGACCGCGACCTTGCATTCCGGATGGACTTGCCGGACCAGTATGATTCTTATTTCCAGTCGCTGGGGGCCAGTACGAGAAAGTCTCTGAAGAAGCGCACCAAGGATTTGCTGGAGCGGGACGGAGGAGCCTGGATTCGCGTGGACGCGCCGGAGCAAGTCGAGGACTTTTTACGGGACGTGGACGTGATATATGCGGACGCCTGGCAGTCGAAGACCTATGGCGGGAGGGTGCGTTGCGTTCCCGGCGAAATCGGGCGGTTGAAGCGGATCGCGGAGCATGGGATGTTGCGCTCCTACGTCCTTTTTCGGCAACAGATTCCGATCGCCTTTCAACTGGGTTTCCAGCATCGCGACGTCTTCCACGCTATGGACTTTGGCTTTGCACAACAGGCGGCTGATTGCGGCCCCGGAGCAGTGCTGATGCATCTGATGATGCGCGATCTCTTCGAACATAATTCGCCGCGAACGGTGGACCTAGGCCACGGGGATTCACCGCAGAAGCACACGTTCCGCGCGATCCCCCAGCCGGTAATGTTCGCATACGTAATTCCCAAGGGCCGGCGTCGGTGGTTCTTGTCCGTGCAGCGGATGCTGACCTCGATTGAGTCGCTGGTGCGCACCGCCCTGATCAAATGTCGGGTCGATCGCTTCGTGCGCAGAATTCTCAAGCGGAAGAAAAGCTGATGGGCGGTGCATCCGGACCGTTATCCCCCAGTCGTTTCGGACGGAAGTCGGACTCAAGAGAGCCCCTGGGGTCATCGTCATCGATCTGCCGACCTGCCGCTGAGGCATTGTGCGATCCCTTGCTTTCAGGCCAGTGGCGGGAGGTTTGCGACCGACTGGCAGGCGAGCCCAACTTGCTCTACGCCACGCCGGAATGGACCAATAGGACGCTGGCCGGTTCTGCCAACGCGGATTCAAAGTTGCTCGAAATCCGTGCGGTGAACGGCTTAGTCGGTGTATGCCCGGTGTCGATCCAGACTTATGACCTTCTTTTTGACGTTGCCAACCACGTGCTGGCCAAGTTTCGATTTCCCGCAGCGACGGTGTGGGGCGCGGAATTCATGCTGCCGTCCGGTCTCGACGGACTACAAGTTCTGGAAACGATCCTCGACTCCGAGAGAAAGTGCCAGGCGATATATCTTCCCACAATTCCCACAGATTCCACGCTATTCAAGACGCTGACAGCGGTTGGCGCCTCGCGGTTTCTTTGCTACTTGCCGTACGGGATTCGCCCTTGGCACCACCTACAAATCGATGGCGATTTCAACGACTATCTCTCTCGGATGGGGACCAAAACCCGCGGCACGCTCCGCCGCAAAGTTCGCAAGCTGCAGGAATCCACAGCGGGCAAGTTCGCCTTTCGCCGACTCTCGAGTCCCCACGAAGTCCCGGAGCTGATAAAGTCGGTGTCGCAAATCTCGCAGGCAACCTGGCAGAATCGATTGCTGGGCCTGCGAATCGACAATGACCCAGATACGATCGCCGGCTACACGGAAATGGCCAGGCAAGGATTGTTGCGGGCCTACTTGATCGAGCTTGGGAACCGCCCTTGCGCTTTCTTGATTGGCTATCAATATCGCGGCGTTTACTATTACGAAGAAACGGGCTTCGACGAGGCGTTTACGGAATTATCGCCTGGCACGGCAGTGCTTTTTCTTGCAATCGAAGACCTGTTTGCGTTCGACCGCCCCCGGTCCATCAATTTTGGCATCGGCGACGGCGTTCATAAAAGACGATTTGCCAACCTGGAGCGGCAGGATGCGGCGGTTCTGCTGTTTCGCCGGAACTTGAGCAATCGGGTCCGACGCTCGGCGCATGGGGGATTTCAATTCGCGCTCAATGCCGCCAAGCGGTTGCTCGGCCGCAAGGTTGAGAAATAATTGTCTCGCCTCACGGCGGCTGTTGAACGACCGCACCGACGCTTTGGTTTGTACCGCACCGCATGTCCCAAATTGTCACGCCGACCACGGATTTTTGGGCCTCCAGCCCGTATGTCGCGGCTACGAATGGGATGCTTCTCGCACTCGCTCCACAGGCACGGATCGTGGCATTGTGCCACTCGGTCGAGCCGGAAAACGTCCGCGGCGATGGCGCTCGAAATCGCTGCTTTCTGGTTCGTCGAGAAGCCGCGCGCGTCTCCTGCCGGGGCCAGGTGATCGTCGGCTGGGTCAACACTTATGCCGATCGCTCGCCAGGCGCCCAATCGCGGTATATGGCTCTAGCGGGCGTCTGGAAATTGCGGTCGTCCACGGCCACGCCGGGCGGTCGTTAGGGGTTGCGGTCGGGGACGCGGTCGCGGTCCAATGGGACGCATGACAGCGTTGAATTCGCCCAGCCGCGACGAACTCTTGGCCTGCGATCGCCAGGTGGTGTGGCACGCCTTCACCCAGATGGCGGAATACCAGCCGTTCATCATCGAGCGGGCGGAGGGGTGTACGCTGTTCGATATCGATGGCAACGCCTACCTCGATGGC
>JALHPA010000113.1 GCA_022842745.1 Pirellulales bacterium | reverse complement strand
GTCTATACCAAATAAACCGATACGTCACCCCCCTCAAGGCTGCCGATGAACTCCGCTGGCCGTCGCCCCGAACCCCGAATCCCTGCGAAAACCCCATCAAGCGATCAGACGTCCCGCCCGGCCCGGCTTTCCTTACGCTGGCCCGCTACAGGCGAGGCTCAAGTTTCAGGCGGAATCAACTTTAGCAAGCTTCCTCCGGCGTGCTGGCATTCGATAGAATGGAGTTGCCTGGACCGTCCGGCGAACGGCCGGAGGTGACGCTGCGGGTGGAATGTCTTCCCTTCCGCAAAAGGCCTGCTCCGAATCGCTTATTGCCATTCTGAGACCGGTAAGCCCATTTTCCGTTCAGTTATGGCAGGAGCCAACAAGCCAGACTTCCCAGGCCTGCTCGCGGCTGGATTCCATGTGCTTACGATTGACCAAATAAGGCAGACGTGCGTCGTACCGTTTACACTGTCTACCACGCGTCCCCTGCTCTACGCGAACCTGGAATCGTTGGTAGGTCGTTTCCAAAAGTGCGGGATTTGCTGCGATCTGTGGGTGGATGGCAGCTTTGTTACCAAAAAAATCAATCCGCAAGATATTGACCTTGTAGCGCGAGTGCCGGCCCATTCCTACAATGAGCCTTCGGACTCCCCCATCGCCACGACGCTGGAGTGGTTCGAAACCTCCGCCGAGCTAGCCTTGAACATTGACGCCTACCTTTTCCCGGAATATCCGCCAGGCGATCCCCTCTACGCCGTCACGATGGAGCGCCTCGCCTACTGGACAGGCTTGTTCGGCACAGGACGAGACAACACGACCGAAAAAGGCATCATCGTCATTCAAGTAAACGGTGGTCTGCCATGAGCCAACTAGCCAACGCCAAAGTCCAACTCCTCGAAACCATCGCCCGCATTGACAGCGAAGAACGCGCACTCGCCGCGCACCCAGAACATGCCCACAGCGTAGCCGCGTCGATCCGCTCCCTGGAAAAAGTCCGTAAGCAATTAGAGACAGAGTTCGCGGAGGCAGCTAGTCGACTCGGCCGCGATATTTGCAAATACCGAATCTTCTCCGACGATGGCGAGTACCGATTGCCGACGGTGGCATCCGCCGTTCTTGATTTTCAGTCAGCGATTACCACCGCGTACGACGCCATCAAAAATGGCCCAAAGGAGCGTGCCAGGGCCGGCGTCGACTCAGTCCGCGAGTCCTCATTTGAGGTCGCTTACACTCTCGCGGGTTCGCTGACTTTCGCGCTCGTCATTCCAAATGATCGGTTGCCAGGCGTTGACGCGGCTACGAGCCTCGATCAGGCTGTTTCCGCCGTGTGCGAACTGGCTTCTGCCCGCGATCCTGCCGCCGTCTCTCAATTTGCCCGGCGGCTCGGCAATGCGACCATTCGGTCGGTTCGCAAGTGGGCTGAATGGCATGCAAAGACCGGACTTGGCGCCGAAATTCGCTGGATGCGCGGTTCATCCGTCCGAGCAAAGGCTCTCGTACAACCGCAGGAACTCCATCGCCTGCAAGAGATTATTGACCACACGAGCGACGAGCAAACCGCAACAGTCGAGGTTTGCGGCACTCTCCAAAAGGTCGACATGGTAAACAACCGGTTCGCGCTGGAGGTGCCAGACACGGGTGAGTTGTTAGAGGGAAAATTTGAGACCGCAATTGAAGAGGGACATTTCGCCAGCGTCCCACAGCGATATCGGGCCGTTCTCGTTCGTACCGTCCGGACGCGATTTGCTCTCGAGAAGGACGAGGAAAGCTATTTCCTTGAGAGCCTAACTCCGCTCAGCTAGCTCCAAGACCGCCCCCTTGCTCGCGGGGGAAACGGGTTCGTCAACTTTCCGACTCCATCTCTAGGCCATCTACCCCTCACCGAAATGGAAACACCAGCGGCGTCACTACCACCGTCACCCCCCACACCAATAAATCCAACGGCACCCCCACCCGCAAATAATCCGAAAACCGGTATCCCCCCGGCCCATACACCATCAGATTCGTCTGGTACCCAATCGGCGTTGCGAATCCCGCCGATGCCGCCATCATCACCACCGCCACGAACGGCATGTAGTTCACCCCCAGCGTCGCCGCCGTGTTCATCGCCAACGGAAACATCAGCGCCGCCGCCGCGTTGTTCGTAATCAACTCCGTCACCAGCAGCGTCACCCCGTACACCACCGCTAGCGAAAACCACGCATTTCCCCCCGCCGAGTCGATCATCCCCCGACCAATAAACGCCGCGGCCCCCGTCGTCTCCAGCGCCCGGCCAATTCCAAACGACGCCGCAATCGCCAACAGCGTCTCCCAGTCGATGCTCCGCCGCGCCTCCGCCATCGTCGTGCAGCCCGTCAACAGCATCAGCCCCGCCGCCCCCAGCACCGCCGCCATGAACGGTATCCTCTCCGTCGTCATGGCAACCACCAGCGCCAACAAGATCCCAATCGCGATCACCGCCTTTTCGTGCCGCGGCGGCGTGCTGTTCTCGATCCGGCTCACCAGGAAAAAATCCCGCGAATTCCGCTGCCGATCGGCAAACGACGGATGCGACTCCAGCAAGAGCGTATCCCCAGCCTGCAGAACAATGTCGCCGATCTTCTTCCGGATCCGCTCCCCGTCGCGCGCTACCGCAATCACCGCCGCGTTGTACAAAGACCGGAACTTCCCGTCCCGGATCGACTTCCCCACGATCGGGCAACTACTCGATACCACCGCCTCGATCAGGCACCGGTCCGGCGACGCGATCCCAATCTTCGCCACCTGATCCGTCGCCGGCGCCAATCCACGGATCTTCCGCAGATCCACCACCGATTCCACTATCCCCACAAACACCAGCCGATCCGCCGCCCGCAGCCGCTCGTGCGGCGACACCGCCGGCAACACCACGTCCCCCCGGTCGATCTCCGCCAGATACACCCCCGGCAAATGCCGCAGCCCCGCCTGCTCGATCGTCTTGCCCACCAGCGGACTGTCTGCCAGCACCGACATCTCCACCATGTACTGCCGCGGATCGTCCTGATCGCTGATCGCCGGCTTCCGATCCGGCAATAGCCACCGGCTCGCCAGGACAATAAAAGCCACCCCCAACAATGCCGCCGGTAGCCCCACCGGTGTTATGTCCCACATCCCCAAACCCGACGCGCTCAAGTCCCCTACCCGAACGGCCTCCCTCCCCTCCGACCCCTTGCTACCCCCCTCGCCTTTCGCTCCCTCGCCCTCCGGCGCCGCATCCTTCGCGCGCTGCGCGACAAAATCCTTCACCAACCCATTCACCACCAGGTTGGTGCTCGTCCCAATCAGCGTGCACGTTCCTCCCAAAATCGCCGCGTAACTAAGCGGGATCATCAGCTTCGAGACCGAGATCCGGTACTGTTTCGCCCAGTCCCCCACCGCCGGAATCAGCATCGCCACCAGCGGCGTATTGTTCATAAACGCGCTGATAAACGCCGTCGGCAGCATCAGCCGCGAGATCGCCCCCCGCGCAGACTTCGGCCGCCCAAGCAGCCGCTCTGCCACCCACGTAATCCCCCCCGTCTCGCGCATCCCCGCGCTGATCACGTACAACACCCCGACCGAGATCATCCCCTCGTTCGAAAAGCCTGCCAACGCCTCCTTCGTCGACAGTATCCCCGCGAACATCAACAGCACCACGCCGCTCACCAGCGCCAAATCCGCCGGCACGCGCGTAAACGCCAACTGATAAAACACCGCCGCCAGAACTGCCAGCGCAAACCACGCTTCCCAACCCATGAACTCACCCCCGCTGGCGCGCAGGCACACGGAATCCCCCGCGACTTCCTACCGCGGAAGGCATCCTAGGATTTTGGCATTTTGAACTTCTGTCCCGACCCGCACCGCTTGCAGCGAATGTCCTGGGTGTGCAGCGTGGATCCGCATTTCGTGCAGCGGCGACTTTTAATTAATTTCGCGCGGCGAGTGCGCGGACGAGTACGAACCATAATTCTTTCCTTCCAGGTTTGAGGAACCTCTTAGTGTCCCCGTCCCCTGCCAAAGGTCAAGCCCTTCCTGGAACCAACAACCCCATTCTCCCACCTCCGTCCAGCCCTCCCTAATCGCACAAAACCCTCCCATTCTCCCCCTTACGCCCTCCCTTTCCCGCCAGCGGGCGCTCCCACCGTCCATCTTGAACCGTTTGCCAGCCTTTGCTACAAGCTCCCCCGATTCGTTTTTCCCGGCCATTCGCCGGACCTCGTTGCGGAGTGCGTTGTCATGCGCCTAGGACGATTGCTCGCAATCCTCGTCTGCGCGGCGCTGCGCCTCCCGCCCCCAAACGTTGCATACTCCGCCGAACAGGAATTCCCCTACACCGCCTACGTCGAACGCGACGGCGCCCTCCTCCGCAGCGGCCCCGGCAAAGACTCCTACGCTACCGACCGCGCCCTCCGTGGCCAGGCGATCGAGATCCATCGCCGCGATGACGACGGCTGGCTGGCCATCCGCCCTCCCGCCGGCAGCTTCAGTTGGGTCAAAGCCAAAGATCTCCGCGTCGGCAGCGACGGCATCGGCATCGTGCTCTCCCCCAACACCCCTTGCCGCGCCGGCAGCAACCTCGGCCCCTGGCACGATTCCATTCAAGTCCGCCTGGACCGCGGGGAAGAAGTGGAAGTCCTCGACACCCTGCAAAAAGACTCAGGCGCCGACGACAAACCGGAAAAGTGGTGCATGATCGCCCCCCCCTCGGGCGAATTCCGCTACGTCGAAGCCTCGGACGTCGTCCGCGACCCGCCCGATGAACCCTCCTTCGCTCGCCAGCCCCCCCGCGCCGGTTCTTCTGATCGAAACAAGCCAGCCCCCCGTGCGGCGGAACCCACGCTGGCCTCGTCCCTCGATCCCAGCGGCGACGACGAAGCCCTCGCCCCGCCTCCAACTCGCCCCTCCTCCGCCAGTAGCGCCCCAAATCCCCCTCCAACCGAGTCCAAGCGTCCCTCGCGCTTGAGCGAATGGGATCCCCCCAGCGGCGACCAGGCGGTTCGGCTGGCAGCGGCCGAAACCCCCGCCTGGACTGCCAGCAAACGACCCCTGGGCCGTTCCCGACCATCCTCCAATCTTCTGGATCGCCCCTCGAACCTGCCGGACCGCCCCGCCGGTCGCCCCTCCAATCGCGCCGCCGAACCCCTTCCCGCCGCGCGCGACCTCCCGTCGGAGCGCCCCCCCCCCGCCCCGTCCTCCCCCGGACAAGCCCTGCAACAAGAGCTGGATGCCCTCGACCTGGCCATCGCCGAACAGCTCTTGCGCGATGCCCGCGACTGGAATCTCAACGAGCTATCCACCCGCGCCGACCGCCTGCTGGACCACGCCGACACCGCGCTCGAGCGCGGCAAAGTGCGCCTGGTGCAGACCAAGCTCCGCCGACTTGAGGATCTCCGAGCGCGACAACTAGGACTGTCCGCCGACCCGGCAGCCCAATCCTCCCCGCACGCCCGCGCCCCGGCTGCGTCCACCCCCAACGCCGACGAACAGAAAGACCGCTACGACGGCGTCGGCAAACTAACCCCCGTCAAATCCAAGCGCCCCAACGCTCCCCGCTACGCCCTCGTCAACGGCCAGAACGACGTCGTCTCCTTCGTCACCCCCGCCCCGGGAGTCAATCTCCAACCCTACGAAGGTCAATACGTCGGCATTCTCGGCCAACGCGGCTTCATGCCGGAACTGAAAAAGCCCCACCTCACCGCCCAGCGCATCTCCCCCGTCGGCCAGCGATCCACCGACCCAGTCCTCGGCGCACGCGACCGTCTCCCTCGCCGCTAGCTCCTGCCCTCAGCGCAGGCAATCGCTTCCGCTTCTACTGCCGGGAAAAGCGAAAAATCCCCTGCCCCGTCGGGGAATACGTCATCAGATAAACCTCTCCGTCCTCGTCTTCGCCAAACGACAGGATCGGTTGCCCCCGATCGGCGATCGGACGATTCTCCGTCACCCGCTGTTGCTTTGCGTCGTACTTCAACGCCCACAGCTTGTTGGTCACGTAGTCGGCATACAGGTAGTACCCCTTGAGCTCGGGGATCCGCTCCCCGCGATACACCGACCCCCCGGTGATCGACTTCCCCACGTCGTGGTGATATTCCCAGATCGGGTCAATCATGCCCTTCTGCGGCCCCACCCCCTTCATCCCAAACGGGTGCAGACCCTCCCGGCGGTTCCAGCCATAATTGCCCCCCTTGGTCAGCAAATTAATCTCCTCCCACAGGTTTTGCCCCACGTCGCCGCACCATAGGTCGCCGGTCTCCCGGTCAAACGCGATCCGCCACGGATTCCTTAGCCCATAGCACCAGATCTCCCCCCGCGCGTCCTTGAATCCTACGAACGGATTGTCCGCCGGAATCGCGTATTTCAATCCTGGGTCCTTCCGGTTCACGTCCAATCGCAACACCTTTCCCAGCACGGTGTTCAGGTTCTGACCGTTCTCTTGCGGATCGTTGGCGAATCCGCCATCCCCCAGCACCACGTACAGATAGCCATCCGGCCCAAACACGATAGTCCCCCCGTCGTGATTCCAAAACCCGTGCGAGACCCGAAAAATCTCCTCCTCGGACGCCGGATCCGCCCGGTTCGGATCCTCCTTGCTGACCCGGAACCGCGAAATCACGTTCGTGTGCTTCGGTTGCTTCACCGTATAAAACACGAAAAACTCGCCGTTCTCGGCGTATCGCGGATGAAACGCCATCCCCAGAAAACCCTCCTCGTTCTCCCGATCGTCGTACTTCACTTTGTCCTGGATATCCAAAAACACCTTGGTCTGTTTCGCCTGCGGATCCTTGTCGAAGACGTGAATCACTCCCTGCTGCGTGGCCACGAAATTCCGCTTGCTCTTGTCCCCCGCGTGCGTCAACACGATCGGCCGCAACGGCACGATCCGCCCGTTCTGCTCCCCCTCCCAGCCAGACCATTGCAAGTCCGGAAACGCTACTTCCGTCCCCAACGGCAGCGGTGACTCGTCCACCCGTTTCTCCGGCGATCCCGTCGGCAAAGCCGTAATCGTCCCTGCCTTCATGTCGGGAACCAGCAACTGCCGCCCTGATTTGTCGAGACACAGGTCCGCCGCCGACTCAAAGCCCTCCGCGATCAGCACTGGCTTCTCCCCAGGTCGGTCGATCACCCACACCTTCCCGCTGACCCACGAACTGATATACAACCGCCCGTACCGGTCCCACGCCAATCCATCCCCCCCCAAAAAACCCTCCGACACTTTCTCCGCCGTCCCATCGGCAATCCTGATCCGGTTCAAATCCCCGCTCAGTACGTCCACCGCCAACAAGTGATTCTCGCTGTCATTCACCAGGCCATTCGTCGACTTGAGACCTGGCGTCGTCTTCGAATCCGCCACGAGCGTCACCTTCCCCTTGTCCGAAATCTTGT
>JALHPA010000112.1 GCA_022842745.1 Pirellulales bacterium | reverse complement strand
CATGCCTGGGCGCTTCCTTGCACATCTTGGGAACTACGAACCACACTTTTTTCAGCCAGCGACTCGCGGGATGAGTGCCAATGTCGTTGGTTCTCGGATTCCGCAGGCGGCGCCGCGATCGCACCGCCAGCCTGACTCCCATCTATCCGGCGTTTCCGATCCAGCTCCGCAGGACGTTGGCGGCCGCGTCCGGATCTTCGCGCACGATTTCTATCAACTCTTCTCGGAGCGAAGGCCCCGATTTCTCCCTTCGCCGCAGCCGGCCGGTCGCAGCGGCGCCTCCTTCGCTGGCCGCGATGGCGGGCGAGGTCTCTGAACCTGCCGCGGCGTTCTCAGCGAGCGAGGATGGCGCCGGCTCTCCCGCTGGGATGGACCGGACCATCGAACGGAGCATCACCAGGCTGACCAGCCCCAGCATGCCGGTTCCGAGCGAACTCCAGTTCGTTCCCAGCCAGGAAATCGCCTGGGTTCCGAAACTGGGATCGACATTTGGTTCGCTGGGCAGGGATGTGAAGGTCGAAACATTGACCAGCGGCAGCGGGTTCGGCACGCTTTCCTTGGGCAGGGGGAGCAGCGTCGCGACCTTGGTTTGGACGTCTTTTACCACTCGGTCCTCAACCTGTTTCAAGTCCACGCTGGTGGGGACGGGCGCAGGCGCACCGTCGGCCGGACGGTTTTCCTCCATCCACACGGCCCGGATGTAGTCGCTGGGAATACCGATCGAGGCGGTCATGCGCAGTGGGGTCAGCGCCGCTAGCTTCGTCTGCTGTTCCGAGCCGGAATCGAGGTTGATCTCCTCCCGCTGGGACAGCTCTTCTTCGCTCTTGGCCCCACCACTTGTGCCGACGGCGGCGGGTTGGTTGATTCCCCCCTGCGCCGCCAGTCCGGGCCGGCCGTTCGGCCCTGGACCCTGAGTGCTGGTGGTTTTCGTGGTCTCCTTGACCATCTTCGCCACGGTCTTCGGATCCCGCTGGGTCTTGTGCTCGATGTGCTCGATCTGGGGATTCAATTCCGCCGAGCAGGCAATTCGCGCTCCTGGAATGTAACTGAGCGCCTCGCGGATCGTCTTTAACAGCTCTTGCTCGTGGGCGATCTTGGTTTGGATGTATTGATCTTGCGACCCACCGCCGCCAATTCCGCTACGGCCGGCCGGATAGGGGGTATTGCTTTTCAGGTCCACCACCGCCACGCTCTCTGGGGCCAGGCCGGCCACCGAGCCGCAGACGATGGCGCGAATCGACTGCACCTGCGTATCGTTCAACTGGGTGCTGCCAGTCATTTCCACGCTGACGCTGGCAGTGTGGATTTTCTCGTTGCTCAGCCCCCCCTTGTCCCGCGAATCGATCATCACCGCGGCCGAAAGGACGTTCTCCATTTTTCCAATGAGGCGCGACAGCTCTTTTTGCTTCGCCAGATTGACCAACCCGGCCTGCTGGCTCTTGTTGGAGAATGGCCCGGGAGAAAGCGCCTTCTCCAGATAGCTGCCGAATGCATGCGGCATCGCCCCGTGGTCCAGCATCGCGGCGAGGTACACCGCCTCTTCGCCCCGCGGCACGCGAATCCGCCCGCCGTCCAGGCGGTAGTTCTTCAATCCCGCCTTGCCAAACGCGGAAACGGCCGCTTGGGTCTCGGCGGCGGTGATCGGTTCATTCCCCAGCAGATCGACCTCCCCGCCCGACAGCTCGTGGTTGAACAGATACGCCAGGCTAACCACGACCACGACCAACAACAGCGCCGCGGTCAGCCGCGCTCCTCGCGACATCGACGAGAACAGCCCTGTTAGCTGCGCGACAGCCTGATTGACGACATCCATGATCGACCGTTCTGGCTTTTCGATTCCACGTGAAATGGCGACTCAATACCCAGCGCTCCGACTCAGACGCGGACGTTCTTCACTTCGTCATAAGCTTGCACCAGCTTGTTGCGAATCTGCATCATCATGCGGAAGGCCATGTCGGCCTTTTGGACCGCGGTTAGCACCTCGGCTGGGTTGACGTCCCCCCCCGTGAACAGCGATTCGACCGCCTGGTTGGCCTCCTGCTGCATGGAGTTCACGTCGCGGATCGAATCCACCAGGAAGTCCTTGAACGACGGCCCGGCCGTCGCCTGGTTGGCCGACAACGGCGCCACTGGCGCCAGACCGCCGCTCGTTTGCAATCCCAGGCTGGAAATGGACATGATTTCGGACTTCCGTGCCAAGACAAATGGCTCAAGCGGTCAACACACGATCCGCCTAACCGACGATCCGCAGCGCGGCTTGACTGAGACCTTTGGTCATTTCGATCACTCCGACGTTCGCCTCATAGGCCCGGGTGGCCTCCAATGCATCGACCGACTGTTCCACCATGTTGATGTCGGGATAAAACACCTTCCCTTTGTCGGGACCTTCCTGGACCGCGTCCGGGTGGCTGGGATCGTACTTGAACCGAGGGGGGGCGGTGGAAATTTCCACCGACTCGACCCGCACGCCCAGCGCCCCTTCCGGCGACTTCACGTCCTCGTCGGCTTGAAACACTACGAATCGCGGTTGGTACGGCGACAGCTCGCCGGCTTCATTCCGCGTGGTCGACATGTTGGCGAGGTTGCTGGCGATCGCGTTGAGGCGAATCCGCTGGGCCACCAGGCCGCTGGTGCTGATATCAAGCGCCGAAAACATGCGCAGGTTCCTTGAAAAGTCCGCCGATTATGTACAAGCATTCCCCCAACGCAAGACGGTTTCTCCTGGGCCGCTGCCGATCCGCCGATTAAACCCGCTCGCTGATCGCCGCCTGCAACAGCCGGAACTGGCTGGACAGGATCGTCACGGCGAGATTGTGCTCCATCTGGTTCTTGGATAGCTCGGCGACTTGCTGTTCTAAACCGACGTTGGCGTCGTCGTGCCGCAGAATTCCGTGCAGCGAGTCTTTTACCGCTTTGAACGGCTGCTCGGCCGAGGAAAACAGCGATACGCCCGTCGCCTGGGCCGAGTCGCGCGTGGCCAGGGCTTCCTTCAGGCGATTCTGGAACTCGGCGGGCGAGATGTCTCGCGTGCGGTAGCCGGGCGTGTCCAGATTGGCCACGTTACCGGCCAGGACGTTGTGGCGGGCCTGCGTAAAATTCGCCACTTGCTCGAGCAGCGGGATCGAGTTTGACGCCAGAACTGCCGAAAACATAGCGCATCCTTTCGCTCGTTCGTTTCTCGTCCGTTCGCGATTCAAGCAAAGCCTGTGCCAGCGTTCCGGCTGGCAATCCAGGCTGTGACCCTAAGGGTTCTCATTCAACCGAGTTACGCGCGGTCGCGCTATTCCGCGAGCATTCGCTGGCGGCCGTCCGGCGGCTTCGCGTTCGCTCCACGGCCATACCTCCGGCAGATTCCGCGCGATGCGATGCGCAGATTCTGCCGGGTTGCGCTTTGCATCCTTCGCCGGCTCATCCGGCGCGGGACAGCGACTTGGCACGGGGGGCATAGCCATAGGCCCGGAGTTTCCCCGTCAGCGTGCGCAGCCCAATCCCCAGCGCTTGCGCCGTCTTGCCGCGGTGTCCGTCGAACTGTTCCAGCGTGGTTTCGATCAAGCGGCGTTCCATATCCTGCATGCTCAGCCCGCTGGGCGCCTCGGTCGGTCGGGTGGGCGATTCGGAACGAACGCTCTCCAACCAATCCCGCAATTCGTCGGCGGTTATGGTCCCGCTGCCGTTGAGCACGCTGGCCCGCGTGATGATATTCTCCAACTCGCGCACATTCCCCGGCCAATTGTACGAGCACAATACGTCGAGTGCCGAAGGTGAGAGCTCGCAGGCTGGGCGTTGCAGCCGGGCGGCCGCCGTGGCCAGGAAGTGACTGGCCAGCTCCTTGATGTCCTCGCGCCGTTCGCGCAGGGGCGGTACCTCGAGCGGCAACACCGCCAATCGATAGTACAGGTCCAGCCGGAATCGGCCGGCCGATACCTCCTGCTGCAAGTTGCGATTGCTCGTCGCCAAGACCCGGGCGTCGGCTTGCCGCGTTTCGCTCGAGCCTACCCGCTCGAACTGCTTCTCCTGCAGAACTCGCAGCAGTTTGGCCTGCAACGGGAGTTCGATCTCGGTGACTTCGTCCAACAGAATCGTCCCCCCGTCGGCCAGTTCGAAGCGCCCGATCCGCTGGGCGTCCGCGCCGGTAAAGGCCCCGCGTTCATGCCCGAATAGCTCGCTCTCCATCAATTGCGCCGACAAGGCGGGGCAGTTGAGGCTGATCATCGGCTTTGTGCGTCGTTCGCTCTGGGCATGGATCGATCGCGCGACGAGTTCCTTGCCCGTGCCGCTCTCGCCGACGATCAGCACGGTCTCCGAAGTCCGCGCCACCTGGCTCAACCGGCCGCGCAGCGCCCGCATTTTCGCGCTTGTGCCGATCAGTGCGCTTGTGGCCGCAGCGGCGTCCGCCGGGCTGGCGATCGACCGGTCCTCCAACTGTCTGTGCCGCAGCGCGCGCGCCACCAACCCCTCCAGTTGCTCGGCTGCAAACGGCTTCTCGATAAAATCGAAAGCTCCGTGCCGCATGGCCTCGACGGCTGCCGATACCGTGGCATGCGCCGTAACCATCAAAATTTGTGCGCCATGCGATTGCCCCGAGAGTTTCTGCATTAACTCCAGGCCGTTCATCCCGGGCATCTGCAAGTCGGTGACGATCACGTCGAACGTTTCCCGTTCAACCAGCTTGAGCGCCTCGACCGCGCTTGCGGCGCAGCGCACGTCGTGCGCGGCCCCCGCGAGCACCTCCGACATCGATTCGCGCGCGGCCCGATGGTCGTCGACAACCAGGATCCGGGCCTTGTCGCCCGCCGTCTCGGCCGCGAATGGGTTTCTCGAATTCATGCCGCGGCCTCCATGCGTCGGGGCGCTCGGAAGCGGAGCGTCAGCGCCGCCCCGCCATCGGGGCAGTTCTGAATCAGGCATTCCCCGCCGTGGGCCGCCGCGATCCGTTCCACGATCGCCAGTCCGAGTCCCGTGCCGTGATTCTTGGTGGTAAAGAACGGTTCAAACGCCCGCCGCCGGGCCTCGTCGCTCAATCCCGGCCCCGTATCCGCGACCTCCAGTTCCATCCCCTCTGGCCCGCTAAAAGAGACGATCGACAGCGACCCGCCGTCCGGCATCGCGTCGATGGCGTTCAATGCCAGATTCAGCACCGCTCGCTGGAACATGTCCCGATCCAGCCGCCAGCGTTCGTACGCCGGCACGTCGATTTCGACCGCGATCCCCTGGGCCGCAAGCTGCGCCTCCAACGAATCGAGCACGGTATCCACGACTTTCCGCACGTTTACGGTCTCGCGCCGCGGCTCGCGGTCGGCAGTGAAATGCAACAGATCGTTGACGCAGGCCTCCAGCGCCGTGAATCCCCCCACGATTTTGTCTACGATGTCGCGGCTTCCCGAGTCGTCCGAGAGCCGCCGTTTCAACAGGCTCATGTACAGCGTTACGGGCACCAGCGTGTTGCGCACTTCGTGGGCGATGTGCGAGGCCATCTGCCCCAGGTCGGCCAACCGGTTCTTCCGCGCTAGCTCGCGGTTCTTGACCTCCAACTCCGCCGTTAGCCGTTGCACCTCACCCCGCAGGGCTTCGTGCGTCTGCTCCAGCCGCACGGTGGCGCCGTGCCAGGCGGCCAGCACCGTTTGCAGATCGGAATTGGCATCCAAGGTTTTTTCTTCCGAAGCGACGCGTGCGGACATGGAAATTATCCTTCCGAAGTGAGATCCAACTCGCCCGAAACACAATCCACGGCGTCGCCGCGATAGGCCCCGCCCGCTTGTCCCCAGTCCTCCATCGCCCGCAGTCGGATGGCCGCCTCCTCGCGGCAGGCGATCATCCGCGCTTCGCTGTAGCGTTCCTGCTCCAGGACCGCCGCCAGCAACGATTCACACTCCGAGGCGCGCTGCGCGCACTGCGCCCGCTCCTCTGGCGACTGCCACGTTCGCCGATCGGGATCTTCGTCGCGAAACGGGTCCAGCGCCCGCTCCACATCCTGCAAGGCCGCCAGCAGCCGCTGTTTGCCGGCGAGCACCCGCAGCAACCGGGTCATGTCCCCTTCCTCGATCAGCGCCAGTTGACGGTATCCCAAATCGCGCAATTGCAGAAACAGATCGTGCTTCTGCTCGATCAAATCGGCCAGTCGTGCGGTCGAAGGGGCGATCATCCCTGCGCGGCCGCTTGCTTTCACAGCGCGGCCATCCAGTCCAGCACACGGTTCCACTCCTGACGGCTATGCACCGTCGTGGCCGAGAAGGATACATCCTCCCGGATTCGACTCAAGATCACCTTCGCCTGTTCCAGCACTCCCCGGGCCTCATCCGGCTTTCCCAGGCGGCGATAGCAGGCCGCGATTTGCAGGAAAGCGTCCAAGACTTCCGGTTCGTTCTGGTAGCGGTTGGTAGCCGCCGAATAGGCCACGATCGATTCGTCGTACCGCCCCAACTCGAAAAACGCGGCCCCGCGGGCGAAATAGCTGTTCCGCAAGATCGAATTTTCGGCCGGGGACAGCCGCACTTCCTCGCGCCGGCGGGTCAATAAGTCCTGCACTTGTTCGTATTCCGTCAACGCCGCCAGCAACAGCCGCTGCAGCTCCTTGGCGTGTTCGATTCGCGCGGTCTCGATTTTCGCCTGCACCAATTGCTCTCGCGGAAACCGGGCCAGTTCGCGGTACGATTCCCCGATCAGATAGCGGCTAACGACCAATTGGACCGCGTCCGGATACCGGGCGACGGCCTCTTCCAATCGCACCGTCGTTTCTTCGTACAGGTCGCGCGAGAGCTTCGATAGTTGCTCCGCGGATTTCGCGTCGCCGTCGCTGACGGCCTTGCGTGCCCGCGTCGCGGTGGAGAGCGCTTCGTCGTGCAACAGGATGCCCAGCGCGAATAGGGAATCCCTCCACTCCACGCTGTCCGGCGTCAATTGGGTCCCTTCCAGATTCGCCAAGAGCGTCGTCTTGGCTTCCTCAAACCGGTTTTCCTTGGCATAAGCCTTGGCGGCGAGCAACCGCGCGCGGTAGCTAGCGGCGTCCTGGGGAAAATCCTGAATACACTCCCTCAGTACCACCAGCGCCTGTTCCGACCGGTTCAGCGACAACAGGGCGTCCCCCAGCTCGGTGAGCGCTCGCGGCCGGCGGCGGCGGGTTTCAAATCGCAAATACTCTTGCAATAGTTCGATAGTGCCAGCGTGGTGCTTGCCTCGAATGTAGCTCTCGGCGCCGTTCCACACGTCGTCGGGGTAGCTGCGGGTTTCGAATCGCAGCGCCGCCAATTGGCGAAAGTCATCGCCGGCTTTGTGCCATTGTTCCTCGGCCGTGGTTCGCAACGTGGCGGCTTCTTCGCCGCTCGATCGGCTGGCGTTCAATTCAATCTGCTTGGCCCAGGCCACCCTCGCCTGCGCGGATAAGTCGAGCGCGCGATCCTGGCCGAACAACGGTCCGAACATCG
>JALHPA010000111.1 GCA_022842745.1 Pirellulales bacterium | reverse complement strand
CTACTTCCATCTGATGAAGGAGGAGAACGAGGAGTTCACCGAGGGCATGGTGCTGCGAGGGAGCCTGGAACGGCTGGCGCCGGTGCTGATGACCGCCTTGACCGCCGGAATTGGGCTGGCGCCTTTGGTATGGGGCGGACAGGAGCCGGGGCGCGAGATTCTGTACCCGGTGGCGACCGTGATCCTGGGGGGACTGGTGACTTCGACGTTTTGCGAATTCCTGATTCACCCGGGTTTGTTTCTGGCGTTTAGCGGTAAAGATGCCGATCGGCTGGTGAAGGCTGAGCGGACCGAGGAGTATGAGTTGGTCGATCGAGCCGACGGACAATCGAATCGATTTCCTGGCGGGGCGACAGCGACGACAAACTTCCCCATGAATTCCTGAAAGGAAAGCGCGCCGATGAATCGAACGCTCAGCGTTGTTGTTTGCACCGTTATTGTTTACACCGCTATTTTGGCTTTTACAGGCTGCGACAAGAATTCGCCGCCGGCGCCTGCGGCGGTACCGAAAACCGGCGCGACAACCGGAGGAAAAACGGAGGCGAAAACGGACGATGCGGGACACGTGCATGGGGCTGGCCCGCATGGCGGAACGCTAACCGATTGGGGCGGAGGCGAGTACCATGTGGAATTCACGGCCGACCACGACAAAAAGGAGGCCACGGTCTATATCATCGGCAGCGACGAAAAATCAAAGGTGGCGATCAAGGCGGAAAGGATTCATTTGCTCGTCAACGATCCGATGACGGAGATGGAACTGGTCGCCAAGCCGCTCGAAGGGGAAGCGGAGGGGACTTCATCGCGGTTTGTCGGGACGCACGACACCATTGGGATCGAGAGGATGTTCTCGGGAACGATCAGCGGCCAAATCGACGGCACGCCTTACACGGGGGACTTCCAGGAAGAGCCGCACGAGGCGGATCACAAGCACTAACTGCTTGCGCTGCTTGCGGCTGACGGAGACCGTCTTTGACGGGAAGCGACGAGTCCCCAAGAAACCCCATGATGGGCTGGGGATCGCGCCGAATTGCGATCCCCAGATTAGGGGGGTGTATGGGCGATACAGGGCTCGAACCTGTGACTTCCAGCTTGTCGAGCTGGCGCTCTAGCCAACTGAGCTAATCGCCCGAATTGGGTTCGACACACGGCTCCCGGGCAGGAGACGGGCCGAACCGAGAATTCCTGATTGGCTTAAGTCTTACGTTCTCTCCGAAGCAGGTCAAGTGCCGCGCAATTACGGCAGCGCTATTCCGGCTGTGACAGGACCGGAGATTGAGGATGTATTCAGAGGGGCCATGACATTCAAGGACCTCACGAATCTCTAACTAGCTTGCGGGATAGAAGTTGGTATCATGGCCGATGGTATTGGGCGCCTGGAGGAAGTTCCAGCGCGATTCCCCGTCTGGCCATGCAGGGGGTTCCATGCAGTTGCAGTTCTCTTCCGACCGGGAGGTGCTCTCGGTTCGTATCAGCGGCCGAATTGTTGGGACCGAAATTGATCCCAGCCGCGACGAATTCAAGGAATTTGCGGCGGACGTCTATGGCCGTAAGGCGCTGCTCAGTTTGTCGCAGGTCGATTACCTGGACAGCAGCGGCGTAAGTTGGCTATTGAACCTCCATAAGAGTTTTCGAACCGCCGGCGGGTGCGTGATTTTGCATTCGGTGGACCCGATGGTGATGCAAGTGCTGCGGGTGCTGAAGCTGGACAAGGTGTTTTTGATTGCTCCCTCGGAGGCAGCGGCGCGCAAGATGCTTGAGGAGGTGCCCGCATGAGCGCCGGTCAACTGATTGATTTTCAGCCGCAGGGCGACGGGGAGTCGATGCCGGTGGAGGATGCGGTGGCGGCGGTGCTCGATCAAGCCACCGATGCTGGGGCAAGCGACGTTTTTCTGGCGTGCAATGAGCACGACCTGGCCGTTTCGATGCGGCACTTGGGGATTGTGCGGCCGCTGTTCAAGCTCGACAAGGATGAAGGACGGCGGTGGCTGTCGCACGTGAAGGTCTTGGCGGGCATCCCGCTCGACAATCGGCGGAAGCCGAACGAGGGGAGGTGGCTGCGCGAGCGGGCGGATGGCCGAAAGCTGGATTTGAGGGTGAATACGATCCCGACGCTGTACGGGGAAGACTTTGCCATTCGGCTGTTGGAACGGAATACCGTCTTGCAACGGCTGGAGGGGTTGGGGTTGCCGCACCACGTCATGCGACAGGTGGTGTCGATGCTGCATTCGCCGGGGGGATTGATCCTGGTAACCGGGCCGACTTCTTCCGGCAAGACTACGACTTTGTATGCCTGCTTGCATTATCTGAACGATGGGACGCGGAAGATCAACACGATCGAGGATCCGATCGAATACGCGGTCGAGGGGATTCGCCAATCCCAGACTCACGCGCAGATCGAGGTGGATTTTCCGGAGTTGCTGCGGAGCGTGCTGCGGCAGGCGCCGGATGTGATCATGATCGGCGAAATTCGAGACGCCGTGACGGCTCAGACCGCGGTGCGGGCAGCCAATAGCGGCCATTTGGTGCTGGCCACGCTGCACGCGCCGACGGCTTCCGGCGCGATTCAAAGCATGCTGAATCTGGGGGTTCATCCCCATTTTTTCGCCAGCAGTCTGTTGGGAGTCATCGCGCAGCGGCTGGTGCGGACGCTGTGTCTGAAGTGCCGGATCAGTTTCGATATCAGCGAGGCGCCGCTGACGTTCGAGGACGTGGCCCCCTGGCTGGAGGCGGGGCTGGGCCGGCAATTGTTCACCGCCCAAGGGTGCGACGAGTGCGGGAAGAGCGGCTATGCGGCCCGCAGCGGGGTGTTCGAAGTGTTGAGTGTGACGCCGGCGCTGCGAAAGCTGGTGAACTCGAACGCCCAGGCCCGGGAGATCGAGCAGCAAGCGATCGCGGATGGGATGTTTGAGTTCCGCCGGGCGGGGCTGTTGAAGGTGGCCCAGGGAACGACCAATACGGAGGAAATCCTGCGGGTCGTTCCGGCGGAGTATCTGGGGCTGGCGTAGGGGCGGAACGGTCGTGCCTGGGCGGCGGAATTCTGGTTCCTGCCCCTGATTCTACGTATGATTGGCTGCCAAGTGGGCGGCCAACGCAGGCCGCCGACGCACCAACTGTCTGGCATTTTGTGGGCAATGGCGGTGATTCGTTCCGAATTGCCGGTTGGCTCCCTGGACGGTCACGACCCGCTGAAAGTGCCCCACTGCCGTGTTGCAATTGCCGGTGTACCTCGACCATCACGCGACCACGCCGGTCGATCCGCGCGTGCTGGAGGCGATGTTGCCGTACTTCGGGGAACGTTTTGGCAACGCCGGGAGCAGCACGCATAGCTTCGGCTGGGAGGCGCGGGACGCCGTAGCGGCGGCGCGGGAAACGATCGCCCGTCGTCTGGGGGCAGCGCCGACCGAGATCGTGTTTACCAGCGGGGCGACGGAGAGCAACAACCTGGCGCTGCGCGGGGTGGCCGAGCATGCCCGGCGACGGGGGAACCACATCGTCAGCGTGCGCACGGAGCACAAGGCGGTTTTGGACCCGTTGGAACATTTGCGCCGCAAGGGTTTTGAGGTGACGTTGCTGGAGGTGGAACCGGCCGGCTGCCCGCGGGCGGGGTGGCTGGATCCGCAGCGCGTGGCGGAGGCGCTGCGGGGGGAGACCTGTGTGGTGAGCGTGATGTTGGCCAACAACGAGATTGGGGTGGTTCAGTCGCTCGCGGAAATTGGCCAAGTCTGCCGGGAGCGGGGGGTGCCGCTGCACACGGACGCCACGCAGGCGATTGGGAAGATTCCGGTCGATTTTGGCTCGCTGCCGGTCGATTTGGCCAGTTTTTCGGCCCACAAACTGTACGGGCCGAAGGGAGTGGGAGGGCTGTTCGTGCGGCGGCGGGGCGCGCGGGTGAGGCTGGAGCCGCAAATCGATGGGGGAGGGCAGGAGCAGGGGCTGCGGAGCGGGACGTTGAACGTGCCGGGAATCGTGGGGTTGGCCAAGGGGGTGGAAATCGCGACGGACGATTTGCCCACCGAAATGGCTCGGCTGAGGGAACTGCGCGAACGGCTGTGGAGGGGGATATGCGGTGGGGTACCGGACGCGGTGTTGAATGGGCCGCGGTTCGATCCGCCCGAGTGGCGGCTGGCGGGGAATTTGAATGCGGCGTTTCCGCTGGTGCAGGGGGAGGCGTTGATATTGGAAATGAAGGACCTCGCGGTCAGTTCCGGCAGTGCCTGTACGTCGGCCATGCCAACGCCGAGCCATGTGCTGTCGGCGTTGGGTCTGGACGAGGACCTGGTGCGGGCGTCGGTGCGATTTGGATTGGGGCGCGGGACGGACGAGGAGCAGATCGAGTTTGCGATTGAGCGGATTGGGGAGGCGGTAGGACGACTGAGGGCGTTGAGCGGGTAACGAGATTGAGGAAGGGAAGCGAGAGGAGGGGGCCGTTGTCGAGCGCCGGCCGTCCGGTTTGGAGGGGCGAAGGGGGCTGATGCGGCCCGGTGCGGCTGTCCGCGAGGGGTCCGTTGGGAGGAATTATGCCAAAAATGAAAAATATATGGGGTCTAACGGTCTTTTTGCTGGACACGATTGAAACGGCTGATAAAAATGTGCGGTAACGGGAGTGGAGAACCCGGCCGATTCCGGCTATTGGTTTTGGTTCACCCATCGTATTCGATTTTCGACCGACCGGCCTATGCGAGGCGGGCTGGGCGGAAGAAGTCATTGTGTGTAGATGCGCATCTTTTGCAGACTTACGGCCTTTTTGGGAGGGACCTGGGATGTCGAAGCGTAGTTTCTTGAGGAAGACCGCGATGTCGCTGACGGCGACGTTGGGTCTCGGCGGGATCGCGAGTGCGGCGGATATCAATCTGAACGGCAACACGCTGACAATTGGTGCTCGCACGGTGCTGGCCGATAACGCCCTGCGTGGAGCGTTTTATGACACGGCGAACAATCCGCCGTCCAACGCGTTTGATTCGGTGGCCGCTCTGCGGGCGTACGAAGCACTGGAAATCGGCAATGGAGCTGGATTTCAAGAAGCGGATCTGACGATCAACCTGGATTGGGATCAGGATCGAACCGCCGGTAACCCGTTCGCCGACTTTGGCGTCGATTTCGGAACGAACGACTCGATTTTCACCGTGCATTCGGGTGAAATGGTGGTCTCGGCGGCTGCCGCTGGCACCTACACCTTCCGGACTGCGAGCGACGACGGTTCGGTGGTTCACATCGATGGAAACTACGTTCTCAATAACAACTTTTATCAAGGTCGGACCAGCCGTCAGGCCAATTACACGCTGACCGAAGGCGTCCATCCGATTGTCATCGGTTGGTACGAAGGTGGCGGCGGCGCGAACATGACCGCTTACATGAGCGGCGGTCCGACGAACGCCGGCGAAGTAATTCTGAACCCGACGACCCCGCTGTCGGGGATCACGTTCCGCAAGGTGTCGTACACGGTCGACAATTCTAAGGACGGCATGAATGTCATCCTGAGTGCCGATTCGAAGATCGACATTGTTCAGGAAGTCCCGGTCGCCTTCGGTTCTCTCTCGCTGGGGAACAACAAGCTGACGACTTCTGGGTTGGCCCCGATTTCCTTTACCGGAACTTCGGTGGGTGCGACGCCGACGATGGACGTGCTTAGTAATACTGTGACCATGGGGCCGATCACTGGCGGCCCGGTGACGACGTTCACCAAGAGCGGCGGCGGCGCGGTGATTGCTGATAACCTAGCCAGTACGGCTTTCAACGGCAGTTCGACGTTGAACCTGACCGGCGGTTCGTTCACTGCCCGCTCGGGCAAGATCAGCGAGACCAAGCTGTCGTCCTCGATTGGCTCGGCCGCGATCAAGTTGGCTGGTGGTACTTTC
This sequence comes from Pirellulales bacterium, assembly GCA_022842745.1. Classification (GTDB taxonomy): domain Bacteria; phylum Planctomycetota; class Planctomycetia; order Pirellulales; family JALHPA01; genus JALHPA01. Next base: position 1,588 of record JALHPA010000111.1, on the reverse strand, counting down.
ATCGGGACCGGCAACAGCTACGAAGTGTCTGGCCCGGCGGGTGAAATCGGCGTGACGTTCTTCAGCGGCGGGTCGACCGAAGCTCATGCCAATCCGATCGACAGCGGTGTCGGTCTGTTGGCCCGCACCGACGGTAAGACGATCGCCTACAAGGGCGCCTTGGCGTTCGACGACGACAACCCCGATTTTGGTCATCCCAACTTTGACGCCACCTCGGGTGGATTCGTGGGAGTCGATAACTTGCAGGTCATGGGTTATGGCCGGGCGACGTTCACTACCGACACCGTCGGCGGGAATGGCGACAGCTATACTTTTGGCGGCTGGAGTGATGACGGGATCACGTTGTGGCTCGACTTGGACAACGACGGCAAGTTCGAAGCTGGCGACAATGGCGCTGGCCAGAACGAGCTGGTCCTGGACGACAACAGCTTCCACGGCCCGCGCGTGAAAGTCGGCGATGCGGTGACGATCCCGGCTGGCACCTACCGGATGGCAAGCGCCTTCTATGAGGGTGGCGGCAACGCGGTGATGGATTTCCGGATCGCACGCGGAACGCAGTCCGCTGCCGACTACGATGAATTGAAGGCGAACTTCTCGCAGATCAACCCGCTGGATACGTCGATCATCTCGAAGATCTCCAGCATCTTGAAGCTGGCGGATGCCGACTTCACGGCGAACCCGATCACCGTTACGGCGAATTCGGGTTTGGGCGCGACGGGCGCTCCGCTGGTCAAGTACGGTGATGTGAGCTTCACGGCGAATGCGAATGTGGCCACCAGTGGCGGCAACATCAGCATCAACAACGTGAATATGAATGGCGGGAATGGCGGGTTCTCGGTATCGGGCGGGAGCCTGACCGTACTGAACGCCAACCTTGATCCTGGCGAGTCGTACACCCATGGTGGCGGCACGGCGACGATCAACAATGTGAACGTGTCGGGCGCTGGAACGGTCGGGTTGAACAGCAACGGTGGATCGTTGCGGGTCGACGCGATCAACAGCGGCGCGAACACGATCACCGTCACGAAGAGCGGCGCTGGCGACCTGGTGCCGAACAAGATCGGCGGCGTGGGAATCAACGCGGCCAGCACCTACGATATCGCAGGGGGCCGGTTGGTCGTGACGAACGACGGAACTGGCGCTACGACGTTGAACGGCAACGCTGTCAACTTGAGTGGCGGTACGCTGCAGATCAACACGGCGGCGGTCAATGCCGGCGGGTTTGTGGCTGGGCTTCGTGGCGGCCGGATTGCGGGCGCTGCGACTGCCACCGGTTTCCCGACGAACATCTCGATCGATCTCGGTTTGGCCCGTGCTCAGACGACCGATAACAACTTCTTCGGCGGCGACAACGGCACCTGGGTGTACACCGGCGAAATCAAGATTCCCGACACCGACGGTGACGGGGTTCCGGGTCCGGTGGCCTTCGGCGAGCAGTTCGACGATTACGTTTTGTTGAAGCTCGCGGGGAATACCGTGATCAACAACAACAACTGGAACAACGCCGAGTCGACGGGTGAGTTGGAAGCCCCGGATACCTCCGGGACGCCGAACGACGGCTGGTTCGAGTTTGAAGCTCGATTCGGCC
>JALHPA010000110.1 GCA_022842745.1 Pirellulales bacterium | reverse complement strand
ACAGGCATCGCCCTCGCCGCTGCCCCTTGGGCAGCCGAGTCGGCGCAGCCGTCCGCATCCAAGGCCCAACCCGCCGCTCGCGCCCCCGCGCCTGGCGCGTCCAAAGCCACTTCCAAGGCCGCTGCCAAAGCGGCGGAAAAATCGCCTCCCTCGGCAGGCGTTAGTTCCCCAGCCCGGAACGCCGCGGCCGCCCCGTCGCCAGCTCCCTCCGCGTCTTCCGCCGCGATAGACCCCTTGGATTGGTACCGCTGGCGCGGCCCCGAGCAAAATGGCATCTCGCGCGAAACCGGGCTGCCCTCCAGCTTCAATGCCGAGACGAAGGAAAACCTCCTCTGGCTGAATACCGAGGCTGCCGGGATTTCCTCCCCCATCGTGATGCGCGGCAAGCTCTACACTCTCGTCCGCGACCAACCGGAAACGAAGCGCGAGCGCGAAAAGGTTCTTTGCCTGGACGCCGCCACCGGCGAAAAAATCTGGGAAAACGCCCACAATGTCTACCTTTCCGACGTTCCGGCCGAGCGGGTCGGGTGGTCCAACTGCGTCGGCGATCCATCCACCGGCCGCGTCTTTGCCCAAGGGGTTAACGGATTCTTCCAGTGCCTCGACGGCGAAACCGGTAAAGAGATCTGGTCCCGCTCGCTGCACGAGGAATTCGGTCTCGTCAGCACCTACGGAGGCCGGACCAATACCCCGGTCGTGTTTGAAGATCTGGTCATTGCCAGCGCCGTCGTCACCGGCTGGGGAGAGATGGCCGTTCCAGCCCATCGTTTCATCGCCATGGACAAGAACACCGGCGAGGTCCGCTGGTTCAACGGCACCGGTCTGCGGCCGGAAGATACCACCTACAGCACCCCCGTCCTCACCGTCCTCGACGGCCAGGCGGCCATGGTCTTTGGCTCCAGCGACGGCTGCGTCTGGGCGTTTCAACCGCGCACCGGAAAACCGATCTGGAACTTCAAGCTCTCGCGCCGCGGAATCAACGTCTCCCCCGTCGTTGATGGCGACACCGTTTACGTGTCCCAAGGGGAGGAAAACCTCGACAACACAACAATGGGTTCGCTCGTCGCCTTCAAGGGAGTGGGAACCGGCGACATCACCAAAACCAACGAAATCTGGCGGGTCAAGAACGTGATCGCCGGAAAAAGCTCGCTGGTGTTATGGGACGGCCGCGTCTATTGCGCCGACGACGGCGCCAACCTCTACATCGTCGACGCCAAGACCGGCAAGCCTGTTACCAGCCGGCCCACAAAACTCACAGGGCGGCTGCTCAGTTCCAGCCCCGTCGTCGCCGATGGCAAAATCTACCTGATGGCCGCCAACTCCTTCCAGGTGATGGAACCGACCAAAGCGGGTGTAAAATTTCTCGACAAGCAACGGCTCGAATCGCGAGACATCATCATCGGTTCTCCCGCCGTCTCCCACGGCCGGGTCTACCTCCCCACGCCGGACGGACTGTATTGCCTGGGCTTGCCCAATGCCACGCCACAGGCCGCTCCGATTCCCCCCGCCCCGGTCGAGCGCCCCGCCACCGCCGGCGATCCTCCCGCCTGGGTCCAGATCGTCCCGGCCGAGATCCTGATCAAGCCCGGCGAGATTCAGAAATTCACCGTCCGCGCGTTCAACGCCCGCGGTCAGGAACTCCCCGCGGCGCCAGCCACTTTTACTCTCTCCGGCCCCGGCACGATCGACGAAAACGGCGCCTTCCATAGCCCGGCCGACGCGGCCCATGTCGCCTCGATCGTCACCGCCAAGATCGGCCAGGTCGCCGGGCAAGCGCGCATTCGCATCGTCCCACCCCTTCCATGGAAATTTGATTTCAACGACGTCAAACTGGCCGCCGACGCCAAAACGAAGGCCGTCGAGGGAGAGCCGACGATCACCTGGGTCGGGGCGCGCTATCGCCACAAGGTGCGCGAGATCGACGGCGAAAAGGTGATGGTCAAAGTCACCACCATCCCCAAGGGGACGCGCAGCCAGTGCTGGATGGGCCCCACCGATCTGCACGACTACACCATCCAGGCCGATCTTCGCGGCGCCACCTCCAATACCCGAATGCCCGATATGGGACTTATTGCCCAACGTTACACGTTGGACATGATGGGCCAGAAACAGCAGTTGCAAATTCGCTCTTGGACGTCCCAGGTTAAGACCCGCTTCAGCAAGGACGTCCCCTTCGCCTGGCAGCCGAACGTCTGGTATACGCTAAAGTTCCAGGCCTCGACGGAAGGGGGCAAGGCGGTCCTTCGCGGCAAAGCCTGGCCCCGCGATTCCAAGGAGCCGGAAGCCTGGACCATCGAAGCAGTGGACGAAGTTCCCAACCTGCAGGGTAGTCCCGGCTTGTTTGGCATGTCCAGCTTCGCCGAGATTTATGTCGACAATATCACCGTTACCCCGAACTCCGCCGCCCCGGCCAACACCGCCAGCGCGGACTCCCGTTCGACCCAATAGGGTCTCTGTTCGATGGCCCGCCCCGCATCGTTGTTAGAGCGCGGCGGCGGGCATTGCGTCCCCTTGATCCCATTGTATTCCCCGCCACACAGGTTGAGGCCCTTCATGATGTCCCCAAGCGATCTTCAATCCCGCTGGCTGGCCCGCGCAGCCTGGATGCTCGCCGTCGGCGTTTTTGTCGCCGGTCCCGTCACCGTGGCCCAAGTAAGCTCGAAAGCGCCGCCGGCAAAAACCCCGGCAGCACAAACCCCCGCTGGCAAAGCGCCGACCGCAAAAGCACCCGCTGCCAAAGCGCCCACCGCAAAAGCGCCCTCCGTAAAGACCGCGACCCCAAAAACTACGGCCGCTCCACCCACGACGACCGCGAAGGCCCCCGCCGCTCAGACCAAGCAACCTTCTAGCCCCTCCCCCACGGCGAATGGCAAGGCCACAGGTTCCATTTCGGTCGCCGAAGCTCAAAAACTCGCCAACGCTCAAAACCGCCCAGGCGACTGGAACCAGTGGATGGGCTCGCCGATCCGCAACGCGGTCGCCTTTGGCAAGGGCATTCCCACCGATTGGGATGTGGGCCAGTTCGACCCCGACACCGGCAAGTGGGACAAATCGACCGCCAGGAATATCAAATGGGCCGTCCCGCTCGGCTCGCAATCCTACGGCAACACCGTGGCCGCCAACGGCAAAGTATTGGTCGGCACCAACAACGGCGCAGGCTACCTCAAGCGCTACCCCGCCGAGGTGGACTTGGGCGTCCTGCTGTGCTTCGACGAGTTGGACGGCCGCTTCCTTTGGCAGGACAGTAACGAAAAACTTCCCACGGGCCGGGTGCACGATTGGCCGCTGATGGGCATTTGCACCTCGCCCCTCGTGGAGGGCGATCGGTGCTGGTACGTCACCAGTCGCGGCGAGCTGCGCTGTCTCGATCTGAACGGATTCCACGACGGCAAAAACGGCGGCCCGGTGACGGACGAAAAAGAAGCCGCGCTCAAACGCACCCCCAACGGCCCGTGGGAGGAGAAGCAAGAGGCCGACGTGATCTGGATCCTTGACTTCATGAAGCAGCTTGGCGTCTCCCAGCACAATATGTGCAGTTGCTCGGTCACGGCGGCCGGGGACGTACTGTTTGTCATCACCGGCAACGGCGTCGATGAGGGACACATCAACCTCCCCTCTCCCAAGGCCACCAGCTTTGCCGCCGTCGATAAGAACACTGGCAAGGTCCTCTGGTCCGACAACTCTCCCGGCGACAACGTGCTGCACGGCCAATGGTCGTCCCCGGCCTACGCCGTGCTCGGCGGCGTTCCGCAGGTCCTCTTCGCTGGCGGCGACGGCTGGCTCTACAGCTTCGACGCTCAGGGGGACAACGGCAAAGCGAAGTTGCTGTGGAAATTCGACTGCAACCCCAAGGAAAGCAAGTACACGCTCGGCAGCCGTGCCGACCGCAACCACCTCATCGCCACCCCGGTGGTTCACGACGGCCTGGTGTACATCGGCGTGGGCGAGGATCCCGAGCACGGAGAAGGGGTCGGCCATTTGTGGTGCATCGATCCCACCAAGCGCGGCGACGTCAGCCCGGAGCTGGTCTTCAACACCGCGAATCCCAACGTCCCGATTCCCCACAAGCGAAACCAGGCACTCGTTAAGGAGGACGGGGATTTTTCCAGGCCCAACCCCAACTCGGCCGCCATCTGGCACTACGCCAATTTCGATGAGAACGGCGACGGCAAGATCGAATACAAGGAAACCATGCACCGCACCATGGGCACCACCGCGATCGACGCTGGATTGCTATTCGTGGCCGACTTTTCCGGCCTGGTCCATTGCCTCGACGCCAAGACCGGCAAAGTCCATTGGCGGCACGACATGCTGGCCGCCTCCTGGGGTTCCCCGCTGATCGTCGAGGGACGGGTCTACATCGGCGACGAAGACGGCGATATCAGCATTCTCAAAGTGTCCGATAAGAAGGAAATCATCGCCGAAATCAACATGCAAAACGCCGTTTACAGCTCTCCGATCGTGGCCCGCAACGTCCTCTACATTGCCAGTAAGAGCTACCTGTTCGCGATCGTCGGCGAGGAACAGCTCGCGGAGAAGAAATAGTTCGCGTCGATAGAAAAAACGTCCATCCGCCGGTATCCAAGCCGGCGATGGACGATGTTCACTTGCGGATCGATGAAGGCCGGCGACGGTCCCTCACAGCGTCGGCCTCGGCAGTCGCGCAGCACTCATCCCTCTTTGCGGTGCTTGCCATTTTCGCTCGGGCTTGCCCCCAGCGTCCAATCCCGGCGCTGCCGCGAACTGGGAATGTTCATCGCCTTGCGGTATTTCGTGACCGTCCGCCGCGCCACGGTCAGCCCGTGCTTCGCCAGTTCCAGCACCAGATCGTCATCGGACAACGGTTCCCGCTTGTCCTCCCGGTCCACGATTTCCTGTAGCTTCAGCCGCACGGCGTCCCACGCCACCTCTTCCCCGTCGGCACTCACCGTTCCTCCCACGAAGAACCGCTTTAAGGGAAAAATCCCCCGGGGCGTCTGCACCCACTTGTCGTCCACCGCCCGGCTCACCGTGGTGACGTGGACCCCCACCTTGTCGGCGATCTGCTGCATCTTCAAGGGCTCGATGAACTCCGGCCCCTTGTTGAGAAACTCGACCTGATGGTCGACGATCGCCTGCGCCACGCGGGTCAGCGTGTTCCGCCGCTGCTCGATCGATTCGATCAGCCACTGGGCCGAATTGATCTTCCGCTTGATGTACTCCCGCGTCTTTTCGTCGGTGTCGCTGCTCAACAGCAACTGCCGGTAGTACGGGCTGATAAACAAGTTCGGCGTCTGCGTGTCCTCCAGCCGCACCTTGTACCGCCCTTCCTCGTCCGGCTCGATGAACACGTCGGGCGTCACATTGGGCACGAACTCGGCATAGAAGTCCGCCCCTGGCTTCGGCTTCAGCTTCCGCAACTCGACCAGGGCCTTGTTGATCAGCTCCAGCGAATATCCCGTCTTCCGCTCGATCTGCGGCATCCGGTTGTTTTCCAAATCCTCCAGATGGCTGCCGATCAGCGTCTTTAACTGCTCGTAGTACGGCATCCCGGGGACCAATTGCAACAGCAAGCACTCCCGCAGGTCGCGAGCCGCCACCCCCGGCGGATCCAGCTTCTGCACGATCGACAGGGCCTGCTGCGCCGCGGCCAGTTCGGCCGGCCCCCCCTCCCGATCGATCAGATCTTCCAGCCGGCCTTGCAAGTAGCCGTTGTGATCGAGGTTGTAGATGATTCGGTCGCACATCTGCCGCACTTCGGGCGACAGATCGAACCAGCCCAGTTGCTCGTGCAGGTGGTCGTGCAGCGTCGTCGGACGCGAGACCATGTTGGCCATCGTATCGTGCTGGCGATCCCCCGCCTCTTCGATCCGCGCCGATGAGGGCCGCGTCCGCTCTTCGTAGGTGTCCGGAAACTCCTCGTCCAACTGCAACAGCCGCTCGAAATCGTCGGCGTTGTTGTGGGTTTCGTCGACCACCAGCTCCCGCTCGTCGGGCGAGGGTGCGTCCGGGTTCGGCGCTTCGACCGTCTCGTTCGCGATCTCGGCCAGTTCGGGATCGTTCTCCACAATCTCCAAGGTCTCGTTCTCTTGGATCTCCTGTTCGATCCGTTCCTGCAGCGCCATGATCGGCAACTGCAGGATTTCCATCGACTGGATCATGCGTGGGGCCAGGACCTGCTTCTGGACCAGCCTCAACTCTTGACCGAACGATAATCGCATGATGTACGCTTCCTCGCTCTTATTGCTGGGCGGTCCACGGCAGGCGCCCCTCTCCCGCCTAACGCGCATGCCGCGCGCTCCGCCATCCAAAAATGTAACTCAATTGTCCAGTTCTAGCGCTACTCGCTCCCTGCAAAACTCAAAACTTCTGCCGCCCGGCCAGCGCATCCGCCAAAATCTCCTTATTGGCAAACTCCAACACGCTGCCGCTGGTGATTCCCCGGGCCAACCGGGTGATTCGGACGGGAAAATCGGCCAATTGGTTGGAAATGAACAGCGCCGTTCCGTCTCCTTCCAACGTCGGATTGGTCCCCATGATGACCTCCTCGATCCCCCCCTTCCGCACCCGCTCGACCAGCGCCGAGATTGTCAGTTGCTCCGGTCCAATCCCTTCCAACGGGGCCAATCGTCCCAACAGCACGTGGTACAAGCCCCGGTACGTTCCCGCCTGCTCCAATGCCATCAAATCGCGCGGCTGCTCGACCACGCACAGCAGCCGCCGATCCCGCCGGTCGTCCCGGCAAATCGAGCATTCGGTCGCTTCCGCCAGATTGTAGCACTGCGCACAATACCGCACATTTTGCTTGACGTTGCGGATCGAGTCGGCCAGCGCCAAGGCGTCCTGTGACGACGCTCGCAACAGGTAATACGCGATCCGTTCGGCCGACTTCCGGCCGATCCCCGGGAGCTTCGCCAGCTCGTCGATCAACCGCGTCACCGATTCCGTGATTTGTGCCATCGAGACTCTCCGAAAACGACTTCATTCTGCTCGGCAATCGCCCTTGTGGACGTGTCGTGCGCCGCGCAGCCGCGCCGTTCGGCGCTCGATTCGCGCCGAATCAAGACGGTGGTGTCGGGTTTCCGGAGGAGCCCGTTAGCATTTCGCTCAGCCCTGCAAAGTCCATGCCGCCCGTCGCGTTCCGCATCGCCTCTGCGTGCAGATCCTTGGCCTTCGTCAACGCTTGATTGACCGCCGCCGGGATTAATTCCTCTAGCAATTCCCGATCGCCGCGGGCAACCAGCCCCGCATCCAGACTGACCTTCAACACCTGCCCCACTCCGTTCACTTCCACTTCGATCAGGTCTCCCCCGGCGCGCCCGACGGCCCGTTGGGACTTCAATCCGTCATTGACGGATTGTAACCGCTCGCCCAATTGCTGGGCTTGCTTGAACAACGCGGCAAAATTCCCAAGTCCCTTGAACAACCTAGCCTCCCACAGTCTTCCGGATGTTTCAATCGACC
>JALHPA010000109.1 GCA_022842745.1 Pirellulales bacterium | reverse complement strand
CAGGGCCATCGCCTGGAGGTAGTCGCGTTCCAGGGGAGAAAGCGTTTCGTCGCGCGATAAGAGTCGGCTGCGGCCAGAGAACTTCTTTTCCAGCCGGGCCAATTCGATTTCTTCCTGGTACTTTTGCAGACCTGGGCAACGCGGGTCGTCGCCGAACCTGGCTAAGAACTGTTCGATGTCGTCGGCGGCATCGACGAGGCGTTCAGGCCGCTCGTCGGCGGCGGAGGCCTGGATCCTGTCGTACAGGGCGTCGGCCGTGGGGGGCCGCATCAAATACCAACCCAGGCCGAACAGACCAACCAGGCACAACGCCAACACGGCGATCTGAGCCGCCACCGGTCCTCGGTCGCGACGCCGTTCGGCTTCGCGGCGGGCCTCATCCTCCTCGATGGTGACAAATTTGCTGGTGGGTTCGACGGCCGGAGCGAGCGGCCCGGTTTCGGGAAGAGGGGCGCCGCCGACGGTCTGGGGATCGAAGGCCTGGGTCGGCCCGCCAGGCGTGAGCGGCGGCGGAACGATCGACGGTTCCGCCACGCGCGTAGGGGCGTCGGGGTCGTAGGCGATTTCGGCGTTTTCCGACACCGTGCGGGCGGAGGGAAAGGAGAAACCCGCATCGCCTGATTCGGGTTCATCTTGCTTAAGTGCGCGGGAAAGCGATAAACCATGCTCCATCGCGGCCAATTGCCGGGCGACCAGGTCGGCGTTCGGCCCGCGGTCGCGAGGCTCCTTGGACAAGAGCCTGGCGATCGTTCGCTCAAGTTCCTGTGGGACGTCCGCGGCAAAGCGCGAGACGGGGGGAGGATCGCTGTGCCGCTGCATTTGCAGCATTTCGGGCAAGGACTTGCCGCGAAACGGCGGTCGACCGGCGAGCATCGCGAATAATACCCCACCCAGACTGTACAAGTCGGCCAGGTTGGAAACGGGGCGCCCGTCGACCTGCTCGGGGGCCATGTACTCGGCGGTGCCGATGACGCCGCCGTCGGAGGTGAGCCGGGTGTTGCCGAACAGCCGGGCAATGCCAAAGTCGGTGAGCTTGATGTCGCCGTCGGGGGTCAGCAGAAGATTGGCGGGCTTGAGATCGCGGTGAACCACGCCGTGATCGTGGGCATGCTTGAGGGCTCGACAGAGCTTGATTCCCAAGCGCGTGGTCTCCCGCCAGTCGAACCGGCGGCCGGCCTGTAATTCATCCTCGACATTGGTCCCCTCGACCAGCTCCATGGCGTAATAGAGTTGGTCGTCTTCCTCGCCGAAGCCAAACAAGCGGACGATGTTGGGATGTTTCAGTTTCTTGAGCGTTTCAATTTCCAGTTCGAAGCGTTCGCGAAAGCCTTCTTCGTCCGCAAGGTGGGGGTTAAGTAGTTTGATCGCCGCCGGTTGGCCGGTGACGGTGTTGACCGCGGAGAAGACGGTCCCCATGCCGCCCCGGCCAATTTTCTTGCCGATCTTATAAGGCCCCAGTCGTTCCGGCTGCATGACGGCGGAAGGCGGAAAATCGAGGAGTAAGGCGAAGGAGAGGAGTAAGGCGAAGGTTTTGAATAGCGATCCGGCCCCGAGCCGCCGACGCAACGCAGGAACGACCATCAGCCGTGCCCGGCGGAAAGTCGCCGGTGGGGGCTATCTCTCCAACCGCCAACAGCGAGGGGGGGCGCCAACAGACCAACTCGCTGACCCCGAGCGACGGTCGCCGATCAAGTACCTTTAACCGGCCCCAATCGTCTGAATTCTTGACTCGCCGCCGACCGTCGAGTGGAAACGACCAGAGCAACCGCGCTCGCCCGAGCTATTTATTTTAACCTGCGTGAGACAACTACACCCGACTGGGCTCGAACCAGTAACCTTCGGTTCCGTAGACCGATGCTCTATCCAATTGAGCTACGGGTGCAAGCAACTTGGTTGGGCGGTGTTTCTGGACGTGCATGCGGGGCGGGGGGGACCTGGCGAAACTTGTGCTGTTGCAGATCTTTCCACCGCCAACCCAGAAAACCTCGTTACGGCCCAGAATACCCAAATAGCGGCCGAATGGAAAGCCGCAACTCGCGGCGCGCGCAAGTGTTCAACGCGGCGTCCAACCTTGTTCGCGACCTGTTTGGCGGGGGATTGGACCCGCAGGGGCGTCGCCGTGCGCGGGGATCCTGGGGCGGAGTCAAAGGGATTCCGGGGGGCCGTTCGCCGAGAAAACCAATTCCGCACTAGCACGCGGTGGTGATGGCGAGAAAGTCAGCGTTTTTCGTCGGCGGCGGGTTCGCTATACTCCCGCTCCAATCAAGTTCGTCCGATGGATCGAGAATCGGAGCCGGTCCTGGCGTACTGGCAGACGGGAGAAACAGTCATTTGAGTGCAGAAGGATTTTATCGCTGGGCGTGTTGGGCGGCGGTCGCATGCGCGCTTGCCGGTTGCGGGACCACGCGGCGAACCGATACCGCGCGAACCGCCACCGAGCAGATGCTCCTGGCCGACGCGGTCGACCGGGCGGTCAGTCGCATTGATTTTGGGCTGCTGGCGGGAAAGAACGTGTATTTTGACACGTCCTATATGAACGGCGCCGTGGACAAGGATTACATCATCAGCACCATGCGGCAGCATATGCTGGCATGTGGCTGCATTTTGAAGGAGAAGCGCGACGACGCGATTATTGTGGTCGAGGCCCGGGTGGGAACGGTGGGAACCGATCGCCATGAACTGTTGTTTGGCACGCCTGCCACGTCGGTCAGCCTAGGAGCGCTGTCTACAGTTCCGGGAACGCCGACGATCGTGCCGGAGATCGCGTTGGCGAAACGGACGGATCAGGCGGGCGTGGCGAAGATTGCCGTCTTTGCATACGAGCGGGATTCCGGACGGCCGATTTGGCAATCAGGGAGCGATCCGGTGATTAGCCGCTCGCGGGATTTGTGGGTGTTTGGAACCGGTCCGTTCCAGCGGGGAACGATTTACGACGGGACCCAGTTCGCCGGCGACGAGTTGCGCGTGCCGTTGGTTGGACAGAAGTCGAAACGGCCGCCGGTGCGGGTGGCGCGGGAACGGTTTTTCAATCCCACGATGTTGGCGAGTGGCGAAGCATCGGAAAGCTCTCCCGTGGCGGGAGGACCCGCGGCAAGCGCGGTGAGTACGGCGAGCCGTTCAGGCGACCCAAGACCGGCCGATGCCCCACCAATGCACGCGGCGGGTCGTGCAGGCGAGGGGACCAGCGGGCAAGTGCGCCCGGCGGCCTTCGAAAACTTGTTCTCCCCTCCGGGACCATCTCAAGGCTCCGCGGCAGGGGAAAACCCGGCCACTGGTCGCGGACCCGTCGCCGACAAGGATTTTTCCAACTGGCAATCGCGCAGTGGGGCACACGCCGACAGCCCCGAGATTGAGCGACCTTTGGATACGACGGCACTACCGTTGCCCGAACGGACGGCGGCGCGGTAATCCCAAGCCAGCTTACCGGTAAGTCCCGATCAATCGTGCCGAACGGCGAGCGGGGGCAATGCGGCGCCAGGGTCAGGCGGCCGAACTTTCTGCTGCGCCCCAGATATAGCGACTGGCGTTCGGGCCTTGCATGAAGAGCAGGTCGAGAATCGAAACGCGGCCGTCGAAGGGGGGATAAAGCTGGGGATACTCGGGGTAAGAGTAGGACATGTACTCGAGAGTGATGCCTGCGCGGGCAAGCAAGGACTCATCGAGGTATTCTCTGGCCGATGGACCTGAGACGTAGTGGGTGGCCCCGAGGCTGGCGATGAGGTTGACGAGCCGTTCGGTGCGCGTGCCGGTGATTCGCAGTTCCGAGGAGCGGACGAAGCGGGTGTGGTTCAAGCCGAGCTCTCGGGCGAGCGCCACGGTTAGCTCGATGGTGAAATCGGCCAGCTTGATGGGGCGACGGCCGTAGAACTCCCGGAGCAAAGGGGCGTAACGGTCGAAATACGGGGCGCGGGCGTAGCAGCCGGCAAGCGTTCCCCAATGAGAGCGGGTCCAATTGCGGTCCCAGACGATCTCAACCTCTGAAATGGGGAGACCCTGGCTCACGGCCCCCTTGGAAGCGACGGGAATCGTCAGCCATTGGCTGCCGCGCGGGGTCTTTACCAGGTTGCGGTTGCGCCAGCCGTGCTTGTCGTACTGCACATCGTCATAAAAGACGAAAATATCCGCCTTTTGAATCTGGTGGAAAAATCCGCGCCAAGGAATGTAAGAAGGCTGGAGTACCACACAGACGCTGCCTGCGCCGGTGGACCGCGGGAGCGGTAGGTTGGAGTGCTGATCCAACAAGCGCGGGAGTTCACGGCCGAGGGCCGGACTTTCGCGCGGAGTATTGACCAGCGAATGGGGCATGGCGGCGGTGGAGGGCCTTCTGGCTCCGTTCATGGCCTTGGTCTACCGGGATGGCGCGGAATGGTACTCGCGCGCAAGCACGCTCATGGACAATGCGGCACAGCGCTGACCACGGAGCACGAATTCGTCGCGGAGGACTCCCTCGACGCGAAATCCAACCGCGACGTACGCGGCGATGGCCCGCGCGTTCGATTCGTGAACGGTGAGCCAGACTTTGTTGAGCGCGCGGACGGCGAAGGCTTCGTCGAGCGCCGCGCGGAGGGCCAGCTTGCCAATTCCGCGACCGCGAGCCGAAGGTTCTCCAACGTAGATGGAAAGGCGGGTGGAAGAAAGATAAGAATCGATGCGGTCGAGGACCACGTTGCCGACGTGCCGCCCATCCCACTCGATGGCAAAGGGGGCGACGGAGGGATCGCCGAGCGCGGATTCGATCCAGCGCTGGGTGCGTTCGAGCGTGGGTTCGGAGCGCAGGCCGAGATTTTCGGCGACTTCCGGGTCAAGCATCCAACGGTACATCGCCGCCGCGTGCAACGGCTGGAGGCGCGACAGCGTCGCTCTGGCGGTGGGGGGGGAGAGGAGGGCGTTGGTCATGAGTCACCTCTCGCCGACGGATGAGAGGGGGGAGTGGACTCGGCCACGACGTAGGAAGGGCGCTCTAGGCTGCGGTGGAAAACGCGGGCGAGGTATTCGCCGATGATGCCCAAAATGAAAAGCTGAATGCCGCTGAAGATGGCGATAATCGCCGCCAAGAACGGAAAGCCGGGGACATGCTCGCCGATCAATGCACGGCCGATGGCGTACAGCAGCACGAACATTCCCAGGACGGTGAAGGCGAAGCCAATCAAGCTTGCCAATCGCAGGGGGGCCGTGCTGTAACCGGTAAGCAGCGACAGGGTGTGATTGAAGAGCTTGATGACGGTGTAGTTGGAACGGCCGACCCGGCGAGGCTCCTGGCGGACCGGGGTGGCGGTGAATTTTGAAGTGCCCCAGCTCAGAATCGCGTCGATCTGAAGCTGCGGGGCGCGGAAGTCGGCGAAGGCGTCCCGCAGGCGAGTGCGGAAGGCGCGGAAGGCGTTGATCGCGCGGATGTTGTGGTTGCCGGTCGCGAGCGCGAAGGCGCGCTTGGTGAGCGAGGAGAGCCCATTGCGCCACCAGGAGTGAGGCATGTCCTGCGGCGTTCCATAGACCACGTCGTAGCCTTCCGCCAGTCGGGACAGGAGCTTGGGGATTTCCGCCGGCGGATGCTGCAAGTCGTCATCCATCGTCACGATGGTGTCGCAACGTGCCGCGCGGATTCCGCAGAGGATCGCATTGTGTTGCCCATAATTGCGCATTTGCCGCAGCCCGCGGATCCAGGGATAGCGGGCGGCGAGCGCAAGCACGCGGGACCAGCTTCGGTCCTGGCTGCCGTCGTCGACCAGAATCAGCTCGTAGTGCAAAGCACAGGTCGGCAGGACCCGGTCTAACTCTGAAACCAGCGGTTCCAGCGTCGCCTCGCTATTGTAGACCGGGACTATGACCGTCAGACCGGGGACGAGATCGGTCGAGGGGGCCGCGAGATGTGAGTTTGAGGAGTTCGGTGAATGGACAGCCTTAAAGGAGGCATGAGGCGGATTGGCGCCGCCGTGCAATTCAGGCCGGGAATGCGATCCGGACGGGATCCGCAGGCTATCCAGCTCGCCTGCGGAAAGGAATTGGCTCGTTCGTGTCATCGTGTACAGGTCTGTGGTGAAGCCGCGTGTCCCACGTTCGGGTGGGGTGCAAATTCGGGGGGGATTATGAGCCGACGTGGGTGTCCGGGCAAGGTCATTTTTGTCGCTAATGCGACGCGATCTCATGGGTTATTGGTGCTCGGCAAGCTGGGGGATCGTCTTGCGGATCCGTTGAGCCGTCTCGTGTACCGACCGAATGGAGCGTAGGCGGCGGTCTTGGCCGGTCGCGGGCCGCGGATTCAAACTGGCCTGGAGAAGGGACTGGCAATTGACAAAAAATTGGCATAAGATACAACATTCCGGGATTCGTGAAAAATGTCACAAGGCTTTTCCGGAGTTCTCGTCCTTAAGCAAAGTCCTTTCTCGACCGGCAGTTGGGATCGTATTCCCTACCTCGGTCGGCGGCAGAGGGACGAGGGATAATTCCCCGGCGGAACGGCATGCTGGTCGCTAGCAACGACCCCTTATTCCAGAGTTTTTCATGGCAGAGGAAAATAAAAGACCCTCCGTGGCGGAAATTCTAGCCATGGCTCGGAAGGCCAAGGCAGAGGCCGAGGCGAGTTCCGCGCCGGCCGCGGAATCGACCGAATCACCGGAGGTCACTCCTGCCGCCGAATCGGCCGCAGTTGCCCCACCTTCCGCATCGCCCCCATCTACGCCAAAACCGCCGGCTGCTCGCAGCGCCGGGGGCGGGCGTCCAAGCGTGGCTGAAATGTTGGCGATGGCCCGCATTCAGAAGGCCGATGGCGGGGGCGTTCCGGCGGGTCCCGCGGTTTCTCCGGCGGCGGCCGATAAAGGGGCGAAACCAGCGAAGGGGGAAGCGGCCAAGCCAGCAGTAACCAAGGGGGCAGTGACCAAGGGGGCGGTGACCAAAGCGGCGCCCGCAAAAGCAGCGCCTGCTAAGGGAGCAGGGGGCGCGACCAAGGCGGGACCGTCGGCGGCGAAAGACACGGCGAGCATTCTGGCGGCGGCGCGAGGCGTGGCCAAGGCGGGGCCGGTATCGAAGGCCGAGGCGAGCACCGTGGCCAAGCCCACGAAAGAAGCGGCCGCTGCGGCCAAGGCCAAGTTGGCCGTTCCGCCGATGCCTGCCAAACCCGAGTACGCCAAACCGAAGCCGAAAACCGAAGCGGCCGTGGAAGGACGGCGGGGCTTTATGGGGCTGGTACTGGGCTCCTTTTTCGCGATCGGAAATACGGCGCTGGCGATTACCACCGGGTTGTTCACGCTGGGCACCGCGCGGTTCATGTTTCCGAACATTCTCACGGAGCCTCCCAGCAAGTTCAAAGTGGGCTTCAAGGACAACTTTGCTCCGGGCCAGGTCGAGACCAAATTCGTGGCTCAATACGGAGTGTGGGTGGTCAACGGGGAGTATCAGGGGATTCCCCAGATTTACGCCTTAAAGACCGTCTGCACGCACCTGGGCTGCACGCCCAATTGGCTGGAAGGCGAACAGAAAT
>JALHPA010000108.1 GCA_022842745.1 Pirellulales bacterium | reverse complement strand
CGCGATTCCCTAAATGGCCAATCGCCAGCAGCGCGGCGACGCGGACCGATTCGTCGCGAGAGTTTTTGAACTCCGCCACCACGGCCGGTCGGGCCACCGGGTCCCCCCGATCGGCCAATGCGCTCAATAGCCCCACCTTGGCAACGGGTGGCAACTTCGGCAAGTGTTCGGCAAACCGTTTCGTGGCGGCTTCCCCCTTCGCAGCGGTGCGAACCTGATCCAGTCCCGCGGCGCGGATGTCCTTGTCGGCGTCGCCAATCAATTCCAGGACCAGCGGCACGACCCCCTCGTCCCCCTGATCGTCCGCGCGGGAGTTCGAGGCAAGCAACGGCGCCAAGATTAGTGCAATGGCGAGCGAGATGACAAAACACACACGGATACGGTTCATGGGCATATACGGAAAGAAACCTGGGAGCGACGATTTCTGCTGATACTATCGTAAACGCATCGCCGCGGAGATCAAAGCGGGCCGTCGGAGGCCCGTCGGCAAGCGCCCAACAAGCGCCCGGCTCATGGATGGGTTCGTGCATGACCCTTGAACGAGTCTTGTTCCATTAGAAGGACTACTGGCTGCTTGGTGGATTGATTGTTCTCTAAATTCGTATCCGCGTCGACCGATATCGTCCGGGCTACGCGGAAACCGGCGGCAAATAGCGGCACGTGGGGGGGACCGGTCTCTCGGTACGCGGATCTGGGGGCCGGGACGTCCCCCGCCGCCCTGCCACGCAAAACTCGTTCGCCAAGCAGATTGACCGATATTCCACCGCGATCCACGTTGACCTTATCCGGATCCGGCGCGAATCCGTCGTGGCACCACTCCACAGCGTTTCCGTAGACATCGAACAGGCCGAACTCATTGGGCCGCTTTAGACCCACGGGCCATTTCCAGCCGTCCGGGCTGGTGCGCGGCAGCCAGGCGTAGTGCTCGATCGGGGACTCGGCATGTCCGAAGAACCAAGGCCCCGACGACCCGGACCGGCAGGCGAATTCCCACTCCGCCTCCGTGGGCAAGCGATACCCTGGCCTATTTAGGGCATCCGGGACCGGAGTAAAGGTTCTAATTTTTCTATTACCAATGACCAGAGTCCTATCCTCTCGATAGCAAGGCTCTAGACCTTCCATCATGCTCAGCCGATTACAGTACTCGGCGGCCTCAAACCACGTCACCATGTGCATCGGGATCTCGTCTGAGTCCACCTGAAAATCTCCTTCATCCCGAAGTGCTTGCACTTGCTGGGGAAAGACCTTCTCAAACTGGTTGACCTTCACCTCGTGCATGGAAATGGCAAAGACTCGCGGGATCCGCTTTTGATGCTCTTGTTCGCGACTATGCTCTCGATTTGGCTCGTTGGGGGGAGATCCCATCCACAACGCGGCGGGGCCCAGGACCGCCAACGTCTGCCCCTCTCTGTTGACATACCAACCCTGTCCCCCCACCGGTGAACCACGAACCAGCTCCTTTTCCAATCGAGCGACATCCCTTCCCTGCCCGAGCCTTACGAGCAGCCACCGAATCGCCGCATGCAAACCGGGGTCGCTCTCCGTTCGGAATAGCTCGAACAGCCGAAGTTGCCGCGACCACATACTTGTTTCGTCTTGAAGAGCCGACCTGGGGCCACTCAGGGGAAGCATCGAGCCAATGGCTAGTAACAGTCCTCGTCGCAGCGCTGTTTCCTGCGGGCGGGCGTGAAATTCGACGATCAAACGATCCACAGATACTCTCAGCGATGCCAATCGGTCGATCAGCAAGGTTCTGGCCGTGAGTTCATCGTTGGCCGTCGCCACGGGTCGGACCTCAGCCGCCCAGCCCCAACCGTCGAGCGACGTAGTAGGAGCGCCGGTCCGCAACAGACGGCAAAGTTCGTGGGGATAGCCTAATTCAAACAGCGCCAGGGCCGCGTTCGCTTGCCTCCCTGACTGAGCGACAATCGCCGCGGATTCGACTTTGAGGAGGGGGGCGTTTCGAGATTCGCTTTGTAGGCGTGGCACGACTTGCTCGGTAGGCTGCTTGCGCAGGGCAGTCAACAACACCCGGAATTGAGGCGACGGGGCCATCGCCAGCGTGTCACACAGCACTGGCAGCCGCCCCGAGGCCAAATCCGCAACCAAAATGGCCGCCGCCGAACGGATCGCTTCCGATTCCCCTTGCCAGACCAAGGGCGCCAGCCCCGCGAGCCAGCGCTCGTCGGCGATTCGAGCCAGATTGGCGAGATGCTCCGCATCGCTGTGGTTTTCGGATGCCGCCTGTGCCAGCAACTCGGACAGACTTGCTCCGTTTTCCTGCCAGCGGCTTGCC
Source organism: Pirellulales bacterium (assembly GCA_022842745.1). Taxonomy (GTDB): domain Bacteria; phylum Planctomycetota; class Planctomycetia; order Pirellulales; family JALHPA01; genus JALHPA01. Next base: position 5,233 of record JALHPA010000108.1, on the reverse strand, counting down.
AGCGAGCTGTCCTCCGGATCGCCCAAAGCGGCCAGCGCCAGCCCGGCCCGCAAGCGGAGGTCACTGTCGGCGGATCGGTCTTCGATCACGCCGTAGAACCGGGTCACTACGCTGACATCGGCGGGCGCCAAAGCGGCAATCAGAATTGGCAGATCCTCATAGGGAGCCGCGAGAAGCTGCTCGGCAAGGAATTTCTTGTCGTTTTCGTCCCGGTCGGCTTTGAGCAATGTCAGGCGTAGGCGAATGGCCGGGTTGTGGTTGGCCTCGGTTTGCAAGCGCGTAAGCGGCCCTTCGGACCAGCGTTCGCCGCCGGCCAATCCGGCCGATATCTGGGCCAGGTTGGCCAATGGCGCTGCGGGAATGCGGTCGACCAGGCTGGCGGCCCGTTGACGTCCCAACAGTTCGTAACCCGCTCCCAACACTGCCGCAATGATTAGGCTGAACAGCAAGGCATTCCGGGCCTGCCGCCGCCCTGCGGCTTGCATCAGCCGCCGCTGGGCGGGGTTCCAGCGGCGCCAGTCGGTCAAGAGGCAAAAACGACTAGTGTCCCACCATCCCGGCAGATTCCGCGCCTCCGGGCGAGCACGCCAGGCGACCGCCAACTCCTCCAGCCGCAGCCTGGCCCGGCCGCGCCGCGTCGAAGTTATCTCGAAGTGCAACCATTGACGCAGCGACGGGACCAGGTAATCGTGCGTAAGCTGGTAGTGCGGCGTCGCCGCCGGTTCGGTCCCTGCCGTAGATTCGACGGGCGTCAGCAACCGCAGCTCCATGTCGAGAAGATGGAGCAGCTCATCCATGTCCGCCGGCCGGGACCGATACCCGGCGGCCTGGGCGAGTTGCTCGCGCGTCTTGGCTTGCCCGCGCAAATCCGAGTCGGGCGGAGGCAGGAGCGATTCAAACAACTGGCGGGCGGCGGTTGCGTGTCGCCGCGCGAGCCGTGGCCCGTTGGCGGCGGAAAACGTTGCTTCAAAGAACGCTCGGCCCACTCCCGTGGCTCCTCCGAGGCGCTTGAGAGCGGCCAGCGTCCACGGTTTGTCGGCCATCATTTGTGCGAATAGCGCCAGCCGCACGCCCACCACCCGTCCATCTTCCGCCAACTGGTCGACGGCGGCCTTGAGGAACGACCGCTGATCCTGCGTCAGCCGGCCGTCGTCGTGCGACAAGCATCCCAAAGAGCGGCCAAACGCTGTCAACAACCGCAAGGCATGCGCGGCATCGAACAGGTCGATCAGCGTTGCGTTGGTCGCGTCGTTGAGCGCGATGTCCAGTTCCTGCAGGAACCGGCTGGTCGCCAGCCGAAAGTCCTCGCGGACCAACAACAGCACCTGCGCGCGCCGTCCGTCCGCGTGGCGCAACGCTTGCGACAAAGGGCTGTCGGGCTGGCCGCCGTTGGACTGCAACCATTGCTCAAATTGATCGATAACAATCAGCACCTTCTGGTCCGACCGGACGACGGCGCCCCGGCGAATCGCGGCCAGCGCCTGGTCCAATTGAAGGCCGGAGGGCAAGCGCGGCAGCAGGGCGGCCAATTTGCGATTCAGATCCTGCTCGGTGCGGTTTTCGCTGGCTTCGATCGCGACGACGGTGATTTCTTTCGACAAACGAGGCAACAAACCGGCCCGGACCCACGAGGACTTCCCGCAGCCGCTGGGTCCATAAATCACCCCTACCCGGCAGTCCACGCCCGCGGACACCTCGATTCGGCGCTTCCATACCCCCAAGGCCTGGGGCAATCCGTCACGGTCGCGAACGCCCGGCAACAGATCGAGAAACGCCTCGGCGTCTTCGGCGCCGTACGCGCGCAGCCCGGCAAACGAAAATTCCCGCGGCAGTGCGACCTCGGCAGCGGCTTCTCCCGGCGGGGGGGGCAGTTTGGCCAGGAAGCGCCGCAAATCGGCCGCCAACTCGTCGGCCGATTGGTACCGTTCCGACGGCCTTTTCGCCAGGCAGCGGAGGCAAATCCGCTCCGTCTCGGCCGGAAGATCGGCGCGGATCGTCCGCAACGCGGCCGGTTCCGCCAGACGGATCTGCTGGATCAATTCCGGGACCGTCTCCCCGACGAACGGCCGCTGACCGGTGAGCAACTCGTAAAACACCACCCCCAGGCTGAACACGTCGCTCCGTCCGTCGACCAGGTGCCCCTCCCCCCGCGCCTGCTCGGGGCTCATGTAGGCCGGCGTGCCTGCGAGCGCCCCTTCGACGGGTGGCGATTCGTCGGTCAGCGCCAGTCCGAAATCGGTCAGATAGTATCGCCCTCGATGATCGACCAGGATGTTCCCCGGCTTTACGTCGCGGTGAAAGATCTTTTGCGCATGCGCGGCTGCCAGGCTTTCGCCGACCTCGACCGTCGCGGCGGCCGCTTCCCGCGGACTGAAGACGCGCTTCAAAATCGCCCCAGCTAGACTGGTTCCCTCGATAAACTTGGAAACCACGAAACAGCGGCCGTCGGCCATGCGCCCCACGTCGTATACCGGGACGATGCCAGAATGATCGAGCCTGGCGACGGTTCGAGCTTCGGCCAGGTAGGATTCGGCGTCGGTGGAACTCTGGAACCGTATTCGCGATACTTTGACCGCTACGTGCCGCTCCAATTCCAGGTCGCGCGCCAAATAAACTACGCCGAACGATCCTTTCCCCAGGATTCGCACGATGCGATACCGGCGCTGGTCGTCGATGAATTCCACCCCGTTTAAGTCGTCATCGAGCTTCGTGGTCGCCTGATTGCCGGCCACGTGGGTGCTGTCGAGCGACTTGGAATGTTCGTTGCCGGTTTGCGAAAGCACGGCCGCCAGTGCGTCCTTTAAGGCCGGAAACCGCTGCTCGTATTCCTTCGGCGTGGCCCGCTCCCCCAACTCCCGCCGATAGCCGTATTCCTCTTGCACAAGCGCCAATACGGCGTCCGGCGAGTTTTCGCCATCAAAGCCGCGCGCAAGATAGTCCTCCACCAGGTAGGGGCAGCCTGCCCGCCACCGCCGCGCCTGGTCCACCAGCGCTACATCGAGCCGCTCGGTAAGCGAGACGTCGGCGTGCTGCCGGAGGAATTCAAACACGTCGGGAGGCGCTTGGGATTCCCTCCACAAAAGGGCAAATTGGTCCGCCAGGCGCGAATCGCTCATACCGCCAGAGATGCCAGGGGAGCTGGATGAAACGACGTGTTGGAACTCCATTCGACCTCCTGCCGAAGCCGATTGCAACGTTTTCTTTCGCCTTGGATCACTGTTGAGCCAATGAGGAGGGGGGCGCGAGGACGGAGCCAACGTCCAAACCGCCTTACGACACCCGCTATTCCAGGTTGGGGGTCGAGGATTTCCGGCCGACGAAGCAGTAGTACGGCGCGCGAAGCAAGGGTAGATAGGGGATCTTTCCCGCTCTTTGTTCGCAAATCACCGGCTCGAACCGCTGGTGCAGGTAGGGGAGATGATCGGGATTGAGAAACACATCGTCGTAGCCGAACCAACAGGGCCAGAAGTGGCGAGTGAACCAGCCGTGCCGGGTATTTCCCGGAGAGGGATACTTGCGCGACACGAAGAAGTCCACGACCCCAAACAGCCCGCCGGGGCGCAACATGCGTTGGGCCTGGTCGACGACCTCGAACCAATTGGGAATCATGGTCAGCGAGTACGCGCAGGTCACCACGTCAACCGGAGCTTCCGGCCGAAACGTCGCCGCGTCCCCTTCGATGATTTCAACGTTGGTCCAGGCGCGGTCGGCAACGCGGCCGCGCGCGACGTGCAGCAGCGACGGAGAAATATCGACGAGATAGACCTTGCGCAACTGCGAAATGGCCGGACCCAGACATTCTAGATTGGCGCCGGTGCCTGCGCCCAAATCGACCCATACCTCCCCAGCCGCCGGCGGAAGGGCCTGGAAGAGTCGCTCGCGACCATGCAATAACCGGCGGCGAAAGTCGTCGTATCCGCCCGCCTGGCCGCGATAGAAGGTTTCGATCCTTTCCGAATGCGAGCCGCCGCGCGAACGGGGGGTGATCAAATGCCAAAGCGTTTGCAAATCGGCCGCGAAGGACATTGGCGATGGATTCCATAGCGCCGGGCTGAGTCGGGTCCAGTTCGACGTTGGCAAGGGTGGAACGGACCGCTTCAAGCGGCCAGGTCCGCAATGTGAAAGCTTCCATACGTATGCACGCGATCGCGCTGGTGAAGCTCGTGCGCGAGTCGGCGATGGTACTTCAACCGATCGCCCATCCTGTGGCTGCGGCCTTGCGTGCGAACTTCCAAAGAGTCGACGAAGTCCGAGTCGAACCCGGCGCTGCGCCACAGCAACCGGCTGCCGGGCGCCGCCCGGTCGACGATGGCCTGCCATTCCGCTTGCAGGGTGTTGCGCTGATGCAAGTGCAGCCAGTCCATGTGATCGAGGAGGACCAGGCGGGTGATCGGTTCCGAGCATTCGCGCAGGAATGTGAGCAACGAGCCGGTATGCACGCCGACCCGATCGACCAGTCCGGCCTTGAGTTGATGAAAACCGTCGCGGGTGAGGTATTCCGGGCAACAGTTCTCGGTATATTCGCCGGTCAGATATACGCGCCAAAAATAATTGTCGGCGAGGGGGAGCCGGGTGAAGACCTCCTCGACGGCGCGTTCGATGAACGACACGATCCCTCCCTGGACGGCTTCGTTCACGCATGCCCGCTGGGGTGGGGGCACGCCGAGGAACGCGAGCGTCGAATTGCGTTCCAAGAACCACCGCAGCACGGGGCGCCAGAAGCGGGGCCGCAGCGAACGGTCGTAAATGGCTTGCTGTTGTTCCGTGGTGGGCGCGGCGAGAAGCGCCTCGATCGGTTCGCGGACTTTGGCGATGCGGTCGATGTAGAAATTGATCGCCCTGGCAAACCACCCGGTGGAACCGCGGAAATAGAAGGATCCCGATCGATCGGGGGGGGTGAAGAAATGGCCCCTCCGATCCCAGTAGGACTGCGCCGCGGGCGAGAGCGAGGCACGAAGGACCTCCCGGTATGCGGACGGAAAGCGGGGAAATCTTCCCCGGCCAAAGAGAGAAAAGAAATCATCAAACCCAAGCGATCGCACGGCGGCGAGCTTTAACTCCAAAAGCGCATTCTGGCGGGGATTGATATCGACGGCAAAGACGCGCTTGGGCGCCAGCAGCGCATAGTCCAACGCGTTACAGCCGGCCGACGTAATGACCGCGATGGAGTCCTGGGAGCCAACGTCCAGCGCGGCTCGATCCAGCCGTGGATCCTCCCAACAAGTGTTGTAGA
>JALHPA010000107.1:1895-7536 GCA_022842745.1 Pirellulales bacterium | reverse complement strand
TGCTCTTCCGATCTAGCTAAAGACCGACTCCGACAAGGCGGTCGCCCGCGCGGCCGAGTTTTATCTGCTCGAGGGCCGCGCGATCGACGGCTCGCGGAACGCCAAAACGGAGGAACTGCCGGCCCTGCTGGCGGACCTGAAGAAATCGCTCTCCGCGGGACCGCTCGACGCTCGGCACCTCCGCATCTGTTCGGCCACGGTCCGTATCATCAATCGGCTCGCCGACGACGAACTGGCCGCCAAAAGCTACAAGGAGTTTGGCGCCTTGTGGTCGGCTAGCGAAAACGACGAATTGGCCAAATATGGCCGTAAGATCGCCCAGGGCGTGCGCGCCAAGGCCCCGGAAATGGTCGGCAAGCCGATGCCGCTGGCCGGCAAAATGCCAGACGGCAAATCGTTTGACATTGCTCAATACAAGGGCAAGGTCGTGCTGATCGACTTCTGGGCGACCTGGTGCGGTCCCTGCCGCGCCGCCCTGCCGGAACTCAAGGAACTTTACGAGCAGCACCACGCAAAGGGCTTTGAAATCGTCGGGGTCAGCGTCGACAGCGACAAGCAGGCTCTAATCGACTTGATCGCCGCGGAGGAGATTCCTTGGACCAATTTGCACGACGCGGACGAGAGCGATCCCGATTTGCATCCCCTGGCCGACAAGTACGGAGTGCATGGGCTGCCCACCACCTTTCTCATCGACCGCGAGGGCAAAGTGATCGCTCGCGACCTCGGTGGCGCCGCGTTGAGCGACAAAGTAGAGCAAGCCCTAACACCGGCTGTCCCTGAGGAGAAAAAGTCGGAACCCGAAAAAGCGACCGAAAAACCTGCCGCCGACAAGCCGGCCGCCGACAAACCCGCCGACTCGCCTCCGCCCGCCGACGGAAAGTAACCGCATGACCGCCTCCGAAACCGCGGCTGGCGTCGCCCGACTGGCGTCCATCGACGCCTATCGCGGCGCGGTCATGCTCCTCATGGCGTCGCACGACTTCGGCATCGGTCAGGTCGCCGAGCATTTCCCCCATAGCGCCTTCTGGCAAGCGGCCGAGTTTCAAGTCAGCCACGTCCCTTGGCGGGGCTGCGCGCTTTGGGATCTGATCCAACCGTCGTTCATGTTTTTGGTCGGCGTTTCGGCGGTCTATTCGTATTCCGCCCGCGCCGCCCGCGGCCAGTCCTACGGCCGAATGCTCGGACACGCGATTGTGCGCGCCATGGTGCTGGTGGCCTTGGGCATCTTCCTTCGATCCGACGACAAGCGACAGACCAACTTCACCTTTGAAGACGTCCTCACCCAGATCGGCCTGGGCTACATCTTCCTATTTCTTCTCTGGGACAAGGGCTGGCGGATCCAGTTGGCCGCGGCATTGGCGATTCTCGTTGCCTACTGGGCGTTATTCGCGGCTTGGCCGCTCCCGGGTTCCGATTTTGACGACGCCAAAGCCGGTTGGGAGCAAGACTACGAACCGTTAACCGGGTTCGAGCGGCACTGGGAGAAGAACGCCAATGCCGCCTCCGATTTCGATCGCTGGTTCCTCAACCTGTTTCCTCGCGAGCGGCGATTTGAATTCAATGGGGGCGGCTACCTCACGCTCAACTTCGTCCCCGCCCTCGCCACGATGATCTTTGGCCTGATCGCCGGCGGAATTCTTCGTGGGAGTCCGCCTCGCTTCTTGTCGCTTGCCTCCGAAAAAGGCCCCAGCGGCGATTCCTCCCCCGCCGACTCGTCGGTCGATGCGCATAACGGTTGGCGGAAGTTTTCGATTCTACTGGCGATGGGCCTCGCCCTGCTCGCCGCGGGACTCCTTTGGGATTGGAGCGGGACCTGCCCTCTCGTCAAGCGGATTTGGACGCCAAGCTGGGCTCTGTTTAGCGCCGGCGCGGCCACCTTGTTGCTCGCCGGGTTTTACGCCCTCGTCGATCGGCTCGGTTTCCGAAAACCAGCCTTTCCGCTGATCGTCATCGGCATGAATTCGATTTTGATGTACCTCATGGCCGAGCTGGCTGCCGGTTGGATCGCCCAGCAACTGACGATTCACTTCGGCGCAGGCGTATTCGACTTTTTGGGCAGCCAATACGCTCCGATCGTGCAGAGCTCGCTCGTGTTGTTGGTCATGGGTCTGATTTGCTATTGGCTCTATCGCCAGCGGATATTCTTGCGAATCTGATTCGCACGTCGGCGCTTCGGCAATTCAGCGATCGACGCCGGCCGCTTCCAAACTCCCCCCATTTCGCCCCTTATGAACGCCGCCGATCCCGCGCTAGCCCGCTACGAACGGCAGTTTCGCTTTCTGCCGCTGGGGGAGGAGGGCCAGCGCCGACTCCTCGCCGCGCGTGCGCTCATCTGCGGATGCGGAGCGCTCGGATCGGTCATTGCCAACACGCTGGTACGCGCAGGCGTCGGCGCGGTGCGCATCGTCGATCGAGACTTTCTGGAATGGAACAACTTGCAGCGCCAAGTGCTCTACGACGAGTCAGACGTCGCGGCCCGGCTGCCAAAAGCGATCGCGGCGGCCGCCAAGCTGCGGGCGATCAATTCGACCGTCGCCGTTGAGCCGGTAGTGGCCGATGTGACCGCCGGCAATGTCCTGGGCCTGTGCGACGGAGTCGATGTCATTCTCGACGGCACGGACAACTTTGAAACTCGGTTTTTGCTGAACGACGCCGCTTGCCGATTGGGAATTCCCTGGGTGTACGGCGGCTGTGTCGGCGCGGAAGGGCAATGCCTTACAATCCTGCCGGGCCAGCCCCCCTGTCTGCGCTGCTTGCTCACCGATCCCCCTCCGCCGGGAGCTCTCCCCACCTGCGATACGGCGGGAATTCTCGCCCCGATCGTCAACATCATCGCGTCATTGCAAGCCTGCGAGGCGATCAAGTTGCTGGCCGGTCGCGCCGATGCGGTTAGCCACACACTGTCCGTAATTGATCTGTGGGACAACCGCTGGCGGCAGATAAAGCTGGATCGCTTGCGCGAGCAGGGGGGCTGCCCCACCTGCCGCGACCGGGAGTACCCCTGGCTGAGCGGGCAGCGGGGAAGCCAAACCGCCGTCCTCTGTGGTCGCAATGCCGTGCAGCTCAGCGGCTGTGCCATCCCAGAATCTTTCGACCGGCTAAGCCAAAAGCTTTCGGCGCTGGGAAGGGTTGCGTACAACGACTGGCTGTTGCGGTTATCCGTCGACCCGCACGAGATTACCCTCTTTGCCGACGGCCGGGCCATTATTTCTGGAACCGACGACATTGCCGCCGCCCGCTCGATCCACGCCAAGTATCTGGGTGGGTGACGCTGGCGGAGTCGCAATCGATTCCTGCGGGCAATCCCACAGAGGAACCGGTCCTTTCGGTCGTACAATTTGCCGAACCAGCAGCCAGAGGGGGTTTGCGAAAGGGCGAAAAAAAAACCGGGCCTCGAATCGAGGCCCGGTTCAACGAATCTTGGGTGGCCAGTCGAAGCACAGGGCCTGCTTCGACTTAGGACCAAGTTCTAGCTCTGTCGACTAGCGACGGAAGCTGATCAACGGGGTGCGGCCGAACTTGCGGCTGCTGGTCTTGGGGGCATCGGCAGTCGGGGCGGCCGGGGGGGCCGGGGGACCAGCCGGGGCAGCGCCTTCGCAACCCGGGGCATGGACCGGAGCGGCGCCTTCGCAGCTCGGGGCGCAAGCCGGAGCACAATCGGCCGGGGCCGCGCAGCTCGGGGCACAAGCCGGGGCACAATCGGGCGCACAGGCCGGAGCACCGCAGCAGTTGGCGGCGCCGTCGCAACGATGGCGACGATGACCGAACAAACGATGCTTACGACCATGGCAGCCGCAGCAATCAGCAGCAGCGCCGCCGCATCCACCGCCATCGCAAGCGCCGGCGCATCCGCCGTCGCAACCGTGGCAACCGTGGCCGGCAACGGCCGTGCCTTCACCGCCCAAAAGGGCCAATCCGACAACCGCGAACAAGATCGCGATGCCCAAAATCAGTGTACGATTCATTCAAACATCCTCCAAACAAGTACCGTGGCGTAACAGGATCACAAAAAAGCCGTCGTCTCTGGGTCCTGCGTTCGCGACGGCGGCGAACGCAAGCATCAACTCGCACGTCTGCCTGGAAATCACTTGTTACGCGTGCCGACCAAAGTCTTGCCCTGTAAGCTTTGCCGGTTGCGCAGAAAGGTTCGTTTGCACAGGCTAGGACGCTAAGTTAGCAACTGAGGGGGACCTGTCAAGGACCCAAAGTCAATTTGAAAAGCCCCGGATACTTAGGGGCAATGCGTTGACTAATCGGTCAAATGTAACTTATGGATTCCGCCACGGGAACCCGCGGAACCAAAAAAAAGACCACGGCCCAAAAGCCGTGGTCCATCGTGACGCTATCGGTGTAAACAGTCTGCTACAAGCGACTTACGTCTCGCGATTGAATCGCGTGGCAAACCGCCAGCGGTTTATTTTTGTTTCGTGGTGTCGGTCTTCGGTTGGCTAGCTTGCAGGATCGCGGTCGATCGGCGGACCATTTCCTCCTCGACCAACTGCTTTTTTCGCTCCATGTCATCCTGGTCTTCAAAGTTGTAAATCACTGGCGGCTGGTCATCGAAGACCTTCATCGCCACGCCGGCGATCCGCCACCCGCTAGCTTCCTTCCGCAACACCCACAAAACCTCGTACTCAGTCGTTCCTCCCTCTTCGTCCTGGTCGGCAATCTTGCAGGAAACGTGTGCCCCGTCCTTCGAGTCGGTCACATACTCCACGGTTCCCACCTGAAACTGCATCGACTTACTCCCAGGGGGAGATATTGAGATCCCCTTTCGCGCCGCTTCCTCCCGCGCCTTCTGCGTCACCATGCTGGCGGCCCGGTCATCGTCGCCGGTCTTGAAAGCGGTCATGAAATCCTGCACCGCCTGATCTGGGCCGGGACCTTGTGCGGCGGCCGCGGCCGGCGAGTCGCTCGACGTGGCGCCAGGGTCCGATTGCGACGAACCGCAGCCCATCGACAGGGCCGCGGCGAGAAGAAATCCCCACAGCGTTCGAAACATCTTTCCAAGCTCCTGATTTGCGGTGGTGTGCCGATCTCCGACCTGCAGCCCCGGGCATTCCAAGCGAAAGGGGCGGTCCAGCGGCCTGGGGAGTGTTCCAAGAACCCAAACCTGGGTCAAGATCGATCTGGGCGAACGAACTCGGGGTCGCCGATCGCGCAAGCATGAAAACGTCGCTCGAATCGCTCGAGTGGCGGATTTGGTCGCGTACGTTCCAATCTTTTGACCGCAACAATTGAGGAAGGGTAGATTAGCGGGGTGAGGAAATCTGCCTCTGAAGGGAAAACCTCGCCCAGGACCCATGCGAACGCTTACCACCATCCTGACCAACCAAACCGAGCGAATGGGTCGGCGCTTGGTGCGAGACTCGCTCCTGCAGAACGTTGCAAAGGGCGGCTCGGGCATCCGCTGGGAGTTCCATCCGACAGTCACCGACTTCGTGATGTTTCAACCAAGCGGAGAAACGCGCGAGTGCTGGTTCGATTTGGCCGCCTGGAACGAATCTCATGGATCGCCCGGCGACCGCGCCGAGGACGGGGATAACGATTCGGAGTTCATGTCGGACGGTGCGCGTCAGGTCGCCGGGTTGATCGTTGCAGACATCTTGTACTTGATTGGTTCCCGGCGCGACGATCGCCG
>JALHPA010000107.1:0-1885 GCA_022842745.1 Pirellulales bacterium | reverse complement strand
CCGGTAAATGTTGCATGGGAGGTCGACGGCGACGGGGAGCGGTTGGAATTGCGTTTTGCCGCCACCCCCAGCCAACAGCAATCTGCAGCCCGCGCCCTCGAGTTACGTCGCGCCAACCGCACGTATACTGCCCCCATCGCCCCAGATGAACCCGATATCCCACCGAGAGAGCGTCCCCTTTGGAGACGCGTGATCGATGCGGCAGCCGCGATCTTCTTCTGGTCCCTCATCCTGGTTCTCGCCTGTGTCACACTGCTTCAATATCCATTGGCAGGTGGTTTTGCGTTCGCATGGGGTGCTGGTATGGTTCTCTGGCTTTTAAGGTTCTCTCAAAGGTCTTCTGCCCAGTCGGAAACAGTTGGGTTATGGTTTTCCCTGGGCAGTTTCTTGCTGTTGTTCATTTTGCCCACTTTGGTCGGCGCCCTCGTCCTTCGGAACCCCGACGCAATAGGCTTAGTAGCAGTGACCTTCGTTGGCTTTGTGACGATTGGTCTCTTCCTCTTCCGCAATACGGATTCGCCCCCGGTTGAGCCGCTTTGACCGGTCATCGAAAAGTAGGCCGTAGCGTTGCCGCGCGCGGCTTTGTACGCTCAAGAAGCTATTCCGACGCGATCCATCTCCGCCGGGCAGGGTAGCGCCCTATCTCTAGACAACCGACAAGGGGGGACTTTCATGCGAATCTGGAAACTCATTTTTGCGGCCATTGCAATCACTGCTCTCTGCTTCTCCAACGCCGACGCCGCTCCGATCAACCGCGGCGAAAACCACGCTGGCCGGTCCCCAGCGTTAGGGCCAACCTACAGCACCTCCGTCGGCACAGGCTACATCCGCCCCAAGCGATCGACATCCGCGAACACCGCCCGCGGTTCACGCTGCTATCATTGCCGTGCCAGTCGGCGAGGATGAACCGCCGATTGCCAAGATCTCTGGAACTCTGACGACGGCGGACTCTGCTCCCCCGAAAATCGAAAGGCCATTCGGTGAGCACTCTAGCCCAGTTATCCATAGCGCTCCGTGAAGAGCTGGGCAAAATCGCTCTGGGCGGGGGCCCCGCGGCCATCGATCGCCAGCATGAAAAGGGCCGGCTCACCCCCCGCGAGCGTATCGCGCGCTTGATCGATCCCGGCTCGGAGTTCTTCGAACTCGGCGCCTGGGCCGGTTGGCAGATGTACGAGTCTTGGGGAGGAGCGCCCGCCGCAGGCGTCGTCTGTGGCATCGCCCGAGTGGCCGGTCGCCGCCAAATGATTATCGCCAACGACGCCACCGTAAAGGCCGGCGCGTTTTTCCCCGCCACCGCCAAAAAAGTGCTGCGCGCCCAGCGCATCGCCTGGCAAAACCGGCTCCCTCTGATCTACCTGGTCGATTCGGCCGGCGTCTTTCTCCCCCTCCAAGAGGACGTGTTTCCCGACGAGGACGACTTCGGACGAATCTTCCGCAACAACGCCCTGTTATCGGCGGCAGGCATTCCCCAGATCGCTGCCATTATGGGAAATTGCGTGGCCGGCGGCGGCTACCTGCCAGTGCTCTGCGACAAGCTGCTGATGACGGAGAACTCTGGCCTCTATCTGGCGGGACCGGCGCTAGTCAAAAGCGCGATCGGGCAGGAAGTCTCCCACGAGGAGTTGGGGGGGGCGGCGATGCACGCCCGGATCAGCGGCACGATCGACTTTCGCGAACCGAACGACGAGGCCTGCCTTGCGCGACTGCGGCAATTGGCGGCGCTCCTGCGTGCAGACGAGGACCAACCGGGGCCGCCGTTCACTCGGTTACCCGCGCTCGACCCTGCCCGTCCGCCGGATGACGTGTACCGAATTGTCAGCGGCAATCCCCGCGATGAATTCGACGTGCGCGACGTGCTAAGCTGCCTCCTGGACGGCAGCACATT
>JALHPA010000106.1 GCA_022842745.1 Pirellulales bacterium | reverse complement strand
ATGACGCTTCGCAATTGGGGAGAGCCGCAGGGGTTCTCGGCTTGGGTGTCGCCGATCATGTCGTGGGCCATTCGCCGCGCGAACACGAAAGACCTGGCCGCGCTTCGGGCGATTTTGGAAACGACCAGCGAAGCATAGAGGAGGAAGTTGCTCGGAGGCCCGAAGATGTCCGTGGCGCGGAGGTCCCGTGCTACGGCTGGCTCGTGAGGACTTTGCCGACGAGCTTGGTTCCGGGGAAGTTGGCCAGGAGGTAGGTGTTGCGGCCGTCGGCGATTTCTACGGTTTGGCTGGCGGGGCTTCCCGGTAAGCCGAGGCCTTGCGGACGCAATGTGATTTGTCGTTGCCCGGCCGGCAGTTCGATTCGCAGGACCTGTATCTTGTCCGGGAGCGTGCCCCAGCAGCGGGTGTCGGCGGATTCGGTGGCTTCCCAGACGACGCCGGCCACGTCGAAGGCGACTCCGCCCAGCGTCCCCTTTTCCTGGCCGGTGACTTCCTTGGCGGCGTAGATCGCGCCCTTTTTTACCACCCGACGGACGATCGCGCGAGCGAGGACCTGCGGGTAGATGGCGTCGTATTGCTGCACGGCGAGCTTGCCGATGTCGGTGATGGTGGCCGTCGAGCCGGCCGGTCGGCCATCGACGGCAACGGCCACGTGCGACACGGAATTGGCCACGGTCACAACCTTGGGGACCTTGATCGGCGCGATCGTCGGGGGCAAGGTCTGGTTCAGGTTGTTGCTGAGAATCCGGTCGGCGATGAGCATCGCCACTTGGGAGGGAATTTCAACCGTTTCGACCTTGAACGGTCCTGCGCCGACGAGGGTGAAGACGTACAGCACGCCATTTCCCGGCGAGGAGTGCCGCCCTGCTTGCGCGCGTTGCAGGTCGACCGGGCCGAAGGGAAAATCGGGCTGCCAGTTGCAGACCAGGATGTTTGCCCGCTCGACATCGTCGTAGGCGTTGTGCGTCTGTTCGCGCAAGAGGCCGTGGACGTAGGCGCCGAGGGCGACCCGCTGGTAGGCGAGCTTGGGGTTCTCTCCGTTGGCGTCGGTTCCGGTGTCGATGATCTGCTGCTGCTTGTCGATCGTTTGCAGGGCGTAGGCTTCGGCGTCTTCGCCGTTGCCGAGCAGATTCGAGATGCAGAGCATGGAACGCATGAGGACTTTTTCGTAGTCCTCGCCGGCGTATGAGTTGGCATTGTCGTCCGACAGCATCGCCAAAGCCCCTTCGGCGAGGCTTTTTTGCTCCAGCTCGTCGAAGCGGTCGCGGACTTCGCGGAGCGTGCGTTCGGCGTCTTGAGGCCGGCCTTCCGCCAGTTCGAGCATGGCCCGCTCCAGACGCAGGACGTCCTGCTCTTTGGGGCGCTTTTTCAGGTTTTCTTCGATCGTTTGGCGGGCGAAGGTCAGGTCGCCATTGAAGTAGCCTGCCCGCACGTCGCGCAGGCGGTCGGCGTAGGTGGAACAGCCGGATAGGGCCAGGCAGACTGCGAGGCAGAGGCCGAGAGCCGCTGGAGGGCGCGAAATTTGGCGCTGGCGGGGGGAGTTTTCCCCCGGCGAGGCGTTTTGGCTGAGCGCTGGCGCTCGTTGGACGGGGCGGCAATTCATCCCGGGATGGCTCCTGGTTCCCGCGGCGAGGCTACTGGAGCGCGTTCCACATTCGGCTGACGCGGCTCTTGTGGTAGCCCTTGCTGATCTCGGCCGACTGCTTGTCGTATTGGCCGTTGCGGATGTCGACCAGTTCCAGCGTCAGGAGATAGTCCCGCTGGTATTCCTTGTTTTCGCGGGTCGTGCCGGAGGTTAGCTTGGCGAATAGCAGGTAGTCGAACGGCTGGCCCTGCTGCTCCATGTAGGCGGCGAAGGTCCGTTGGCCGTCGGGGCTAAACAACTGGTCGGGGCGGAGCCGCGTGTCGCGTAGTCCGGCGTCGACGAAGCGTTTGCTGACCGGTTGGAAGACCTGCGAGGAGAGGATTTTGGAGTCGATGCACTCGTAGAGCTGTTCCTTGAAGTCGCCGATTTCCTCGGCGCTTTTGTTCTCGACGCAGATGAAGCAGATTCGCTTGGGGGGTGGGGGAAGCTGCTCCGCGCCGGCCACATGCGAGGCTTGCATGATCGGCATCGAGTGGCGCTCAAGAAGCTTGACGACGGCTTCGTCGACCAGGGGTTTGAACGTCTCGGCGCCTGCCTGGTGGCTGCCGACCATGTCGGGCTGGCCTGGCTCCTTGACGCGGGCGAACTGCTTGTCGCGGCAGCCAGGGGTGATTAGGGCCGCCCCGATGACGGACGCGGACCAACCGAGAAATTGTCGGCGCAGCATGCGGACATCCCTTTCCAAAGTTTGGCCATCCTGGCCAACTTGCCCAATTCTTCTAGGAATACGCTTTGAGTCCCCGTCATTATCGGCGCAATGCCCGGCCTGGCTCCAATGGGAGCGGTATGGCGCGCGGAACAACGGGGCGGGCGATGCTACCGCCGGGGGAGTTTGGCGGCAAGCCCGGCGCGAAGGTGGTGAGGCGCGCGCGGCGCGGGGACGCGGCGCCGCAAGGAAGCGTTCGCGGGAATGCGATGACGATTGGTGCTAGCGAGGTGCGGAGGTTTTACTTGTCGGCTTTGGCCGCCGGTTTGTCGCTTTCCGGTTTGGCGCTGTCCGATTTGGAATCAGAGGATTCAGGCTTGAACAGGAACACGAAGGCGATCAGACAGACCGTGACGCCGATGCAGGGGATGAGCCAGAACATTTTCCAGTCGGTGACGCGCGATACATGGCCGGTGGCTGGGTCGGTGGTCTCTTTCGTGTAGTGCTGGTTGAGCCAGCCGGCTAGCTCGGTGCCGAGCCACATGCCGAGTCCGTAGACGAGGACGCCGTAGAGCGACTGGGCACTGGCTGTGATTCCCGCGGGTGCGATGTTCTGGGTGTGCATCATTCCGGCCGCAAAGAAGAAATCGAAGCAGATGCCGTGAAGAGCAATGCCGAAGGCGATCAAGGGAAAGGCAGGCCGAGCGGCAAAAATTCCAAAGCGCAGGGCCCATGCCGCCATGCCGATTAACAACACCGTTCGCATTCCCCATGCCTCAACAAAATCGCCCAAGGTGTACAAGAAGATGATTTCTACCCACTGACCAAGCGTCATTACTGGGCCGATGTTTTCGGGCTTAACTTTCGATCCCTGTTCCAGGAACAGTGCGGCGAAGGCGAAATAGATGGCCATCGCCATGGCCACGACCAACGCTCCGATGAAGAACACCGCCGCCGCGGGATCCTGAAACATGTTAATCGCCTTAACGAATGGGATTTCTCCCGTTTCGGCAACGGGTGGAGTGGGCGGCAAAAATATTGACATGCCGCCGAGTATGAGCGACAGGAAAGCCGCGAGGAGTATCGGTCGGTTGTTCACTGGTTCACCCGGTCGGATCAGAAGTTTCAACGACATGCCAGCCACGATCCAGCCGATCGTTCCCATGACCCGTAGTTCCGGGAAATTCACTGTCGCTGGAACATTCCGGAAGACCATTACGTTGACCAGCGACAAGGTTGGGGAGTACAGAATGGCGTATGCGAGCGCGATCCAGAAGAATGCCTTCGGCTCGCGAGTCCGCGACAAGACGACGAGTAGCGCTGCGCCTGCCAAATGGCAGAAAGCCATTACGTGTTCGGTATTGAAATAGCGATCAGCGATCGTGCCCATCAACATGGGAGAAAGGATCGCTCCGATCGGCATGGTGGCGTAGACCCGCGCGATTTGCTTGCGCGAGAAGCCCAGAGAGTCCAGATAGTTCCCCAGAACGACAAACCATGCGCCCCAAATCGCGAACTCCAAGAAGTTCATGACGGACAAGGGAATGCGCAGGCTTAGCGGAATGGAATT
This sequence comes from Pirellulales bacterium, assembly GCA_022842745.1. Lineage (GTDB taxonomy): Bacteria > Planctomycetota > Planctomycetia > Pirellulales > JALHPA01 > JALHPA01. The sequence goes on along the minus strand of JALHPA010000106.1, from coordinate 3,736 downwards.
GGTCTCCGCCGCGAACAGGAATATCGATGACACGAAGAAGCTCCCTCGAAAAGGTTGGGCTGCCGGCGACTTCATTGCCCGCCAGTGCCAAGAATGTACGCCCCCGGCAGGCAACCGTGCAACTATGAATGGCTGGATCCTCGTATCCGGTCGGACTTTTTTCGCCGTCGGCAACCGCGGCCTGGGTGGTTCCGTCCGTTGTTCGCTGCCCCCGGACCATGATAAGATAGGGCGTTGGATTCGTTTATCCCACCCTAATTCCCACCGTAGACCGCGAGGGCTGGTTGCCATTCCACCCAGGGGATGGCCCAACCGGACTCAAACCGTTGCCAACCCGCCCCTGGATTGCGCCGTCTGGAGCGCATTACGCCTATGCCACTTCCGCCGCGTTTTCCGGGTCAGACGGTTGTTTTCGCCGCGATGATCTTGGCCGGCGGCTATGCCGCCGTGGCGATCGGCGATATGCCTGCACCGTCGGATTCGACGCCGACACTTGGCGGCAAGGAATCAGCCGCGGCGGCGCCCGCAGCAACCGCTGCGGCGCCCGCGGAGGTGGGGGGCGGGAAGAAGGTGGATTTTGGGCGGGAGATTCAGCCGATTTTTGCACGACGGTGCTTTTCCTGTCATGGACCGGATGAGGCGAAAGCGGGGCTACGGCTGGATCGGAAGGAGGCGGCGTTTGGGGAATTGGAGTCGGGCGAGAAGGCGATCGTGGCGGGCAAGCCGGCGGCAAGCGCCTTGTTGCGACGGATCACCGCGGAGGATGAGTCGGAGCGGATGCCGCCGGAGGGGAAACCGCTGACCCCGGCTGAGACGCGGCTTGTGCGGCGGTGGATCGACGAGGGGGCGGCGTGGGACGATCATTGGGCTTTTCGACCGCGGAGCGAAGCGGTTCCGCCGCCGGTCAAGAATGCCGCTTGGGGGCGGACGCCGGTCGATGCTTTTATTCTTCACTCGCTGGAACAACGGGGTCTTTCTCCTGCCCCCGCGGCGGACAAGATCGCACTTTTGCGACGGGCCACTTACAGCGTGACGGGGTTGCCTCCCACGCTGGCGGAGATCGACGATTTTCTGGCGGACTCTTCGCCGGAGGCGTTTGAGAAGGTGGTCGATCGGCTGCTGGCCTCTCCGCGGTACGGGGAACATTGGGCGCGGCACTGGCTGGACGTGGTTCGATATGCCGACACGAACAGCTTCGAGCGGGATGGGCCGAAGCCAAATGCGTGGCGGTTTCGCGATTATGTGATCCGGTCGTTTAACGACGACAAACCGTACGACCAGTTTGTGCGGGAGCAGTTGGCGGGGGACGAGTTGTCGCCTGCGACGCCCGATTCGATCATTGCCACGGGGTTCTACCGGCTGGGGCTGTGGGACGACGAACCGGCGGACGAACTGCAAGCGCGGTACGACGAGCTGGACGACATTGTGAGCACGACGGCGCAGGCATTTTTGGGCCTGACGGTGAATTGTGCCCGGTGCCACGATCACAAGATCGACCCGATCCCGCAGAGGGACTATTACTCGTTATTGGCGTTTTTCCACGAGCTGCGACCGTATGGCAATCGGAGCGAGCAAGAGGCTTGGAACCAAAGGGACATCAGCACTCCGCAACTGGCGGCCCAGTATGCCGAGTTGGACGCGAGCAAGCGGGCCGTTCGCGACGAGATGACCGGAATCGAGCAGCGGGGCATTTTGAAGATGTCTGCGCAGGACCAGCGCAAGACGGAGGGGGCGGAGCGCGAAGCGGTGCTGAAGGAGAAGCTGGCCTCAACGCTCTCGGAGGAGGATCGGCGGCGGTACGACGAACTGCAAAAGCGCAAGGGGGAACTGGAATCGACCGAACTACCGCCGCGCGTTCGCGCGTTGAGCGTGCATAGTTTCGAGCGTCCGCCGGAGACGTTTATTCTGGAGCGGGGAAGTCCGCACGCGCAAGGGGCGAAGGTCGAGCCGGCATTCCCAAGCCTTTTTGCGGCCGCTCCTCCGGCGTTGTCTGCGGTCGAGCCGCCGGCGGGTGAACCGTCTAGTGGAGGTGGGTCAGAAGGCGGTGGGGCAGGCGGTCGCCGCAGTTCCGGTCGGCGGTTGGCGCTGGCGAATTGGATCGCGTCGCCGGAGAACCGTTTGACGGCGCGGGTGATGGTGAATCGGGTGTGGCAGCATCACTTTGGGCGGGGGATCGTGCGTTCGACCAACAACTTTGGTCAGATCGGGGACCGGCCGACCCATCCGGAGTTGCTCGATTGGCTGGCGGGGGAGCTGATTCGCAACGGCTGGCGGCTCAAGCCGCTGCACAAGGCGCTATTGCTGTCGAGCGCGTATCAGATGTCGTCCCAGGCCAATGCCGCTGGCCTGAAAGCCGATCCGAGCAACGACCTGTATTGGCGGTTTGATATGCGGCGGCTGTCGGCTGAGGAGCTGCGGGACTCGATCCACGCGGCGAGCGGCCACTTGAACCTGGAAATGTATGGGCCAGGTGTGTACCCGGAGATATCCGCCGAGGTGCTGGCGGGTCAGTCGGTCCCTGGCAAGGGGTGGGGGAATTCGCCGCCGGAACAGCAGGCCCGCCGCAGTATTTATATTCACGTCAAGCGGTCGCTCATCACGCCGATCCTGGCGGATTTCGATTTTCCCGATACGGACAGCAGTTGCGCGGCGCGGTTTGCCACGACCCAGCCGACCCAAGCGCTGGGAATGATGAACGGCGAATTTATGCAACGGCAAGCGGCGGCGCTGGCCGTGCGGCTGCGGCGGGAGGCGGGAACCGATCTGCGGCGGCAGATAACGCTGGCGCTGCGGTTGGCGACCGGCCGTGCGCCGGATGAGGCCAGCGTGGAACGGAATCTGGCGTTGCTCGACACTTTGGAAAAGAAGCATGGGCAGTCGGCGTCGAAGGCGCTGGACCTGTTTTGCCTGACGACGTTGAATCTGAACGAGTTTGTGTTTTTGGATTAGGCGCGCGGGCGCGTCGCGATTTTCCCACCTTCCAATCTCACCGAGCGTTTTTGCAAATATGTCCAATCATTCGTGCGAGCGCAGTGGCTCTTTTTGCGGGCGGACCCGCCGGGAATTCCTGTGGGAAACGGGGGCGGGTTTTACGTCGGTGGCGCTGACTGGCCTGTTAGGGCGGGATGGTTTTTTTAATGGAATGGCTGCCGGAAAGGACGACGTGCAAGCGAGCGGCGCGCCCTCGTTTCAGAATCCGCTGGCGCCGAAGCCGCCGGTGTTGCCGGCCAAGGCGAAGAGCGTGATTTTTTTGTTCATGTACGGCGGGCCGAGCCACGTCGATACGTTTGACTATAAGCCGAAGCTGTTCGAGCTGGATGGCAAGACGATCCCGGTTAAGACGAAGGGTCGAGCTGGCTCGCGGAACGAGGGGCGCGTCGTCGGGCCGGGGTGGAAGTTCAAGCAATACGGGCAATCGGGCCAATGGGTATCGGACTTGTTTCCGCACCTGGCCCAGTGCGTGGACGACATCGCGTTCATCAAGAGCATGCAGGCCGATAGTCCGATTCACGGGTCGGCGATGATCCAGATGAACACCGGGAAAATTCTGAGCGGCAGCCCCGCCTTGGGATCGTGGGTCAATTATGGCCTGGGGAGTGTGAACGAGAATCTGCCGGGATTCGTGGTGATGCTGGATCCGACGGGGGGGCCGATCAGCGGCGCGAAGAACTGGTCGAGCGGGTATATGCCTGCCACGTATCAGGGTACGATTTTGCGGTCGAAGGGAGCGCCGATT
>JALHPA010000105.1 GCA_022842745.1 Pirellulales bacterium | reverse complement strand
GCTGGCACGGGAACGGCTGGAACGGGATCGGCCACGACCGGAACGCCGACAACGATCGGAAACCCCACGGCCTTGCCACCGGGAGGGGCGAACGTGGGGAGCGCGACGACGCCGGGCATAACGCCGGGTGTGTCGAGCGGTTCCACACAAAATACCACGAATGCCAACGTCGGGACGCCGGGCTTGCCGGATCCGGTTTCCGGCGCTGTGCCAGCTCCCGGGACAGCAGTCCCGGGGGCGAATGCCAATACGGGAATTAACACCACCAACCGCCTGCGGTCACCTGGACTTAACGGCACCCGGTTCAACGCCAATTTGGATCCGTCACTGAATCCGCGAATCGATCCGCGGCAGAACGATGCCTCCGTAGACCCCCGGGGGTTCGATGCGAGCACCGGGCGGATGTTCAACGGTCGGAACTCCGTGGGGAGCGGGCGAACGTTTGGATCGCTTAACCCAAACGGAACGACCTTTGGCCGCACTGGAACGGCGAACCAAGGCCTAGGTCAGGGAGCGGGAAGAGATCCGGGATTGCAGCCAAGCGGCGCGTTGCGGGGAGGCGCGAATAATGCCCGCGGGTCAAATAGTAGCGCGTTTCGTCCCGCCGCGCCGCTGGTTGGGGGGCCGAATCGTCCGGCCGTGCAAGGAGACGCAGGGACGGCAGGAGGAAACGCGATCGGCAATGGGACGGGGACTGTAAACGGCGCCACGGGAACGGTAGACGCGGTGGAGATTCCAACAGGAGGGGCGGGAGTTGTAACGAATTCCGCAGGCGTGGGCTTGGCGAATGGAGGAATTGGAGTGGGAACGGCGGGGAACGTCAACGGAACGATTGGGACCGGGGGGATCTCCGGAGGTATTACTGTTTCGGGAGGTGTTCCTGCTGGAAGTTTGAATCCGGAGATTGGAAGTACGACCGGCAACAATCTGCCGCAAGGGAGTATTTCCACGACGGGAGGATTCAGCCGCCCGGTCACGATGGCTGATATTGCGAATACTTATCAGCCGCAATTTTATCGTGGCGTGTGGTGGAATCGGGCAGGGAATGGATGGGTGTATTATCAGAACGGAGCGTGGAGATGGTATCCGTAGGGGCGCGCGAAGCGGAGGACCGTCGCGGGGTCTGGGCTGACCGGAACGGCGGTTGGTGGAGGCGACGTGGGGATCACGGGGCCGTGGGAGGGGGAGCAAACTGATCTAGCGCCGACGAGATCTCTTTCTCTCCGCGGATGGGGGCTTCGCAAGCGAAGTCTTGGCAGTGGTAGAGAGCAGCCGCAGAGTCGAGCGGCTTGCCTTCAAAGAGAGGATTGAGGGAAGCGGAGCGCTGACGAACCGCGTCGGCGGCCGAGCGACAGGCGAAGACTTTGTTGGGCCAGTAGCGGGTCTGGATCGCGGCAATTATCCGATCGAGCGGAGATGCGCCTATCAGGACCAGTTCGGGGGTGGGGCCAAGAAGAAAGTCGAGGGCGGCGAGCATCTGGCCCGCGGCGAGTGGGTGTCGCTCCAGGAGGGAGCGGGCGGAATGGAGCGTCTCGTCCGCGGACTTTAGAAAATCGATGCGGCCGGTGAGCTTGCCGAGGCGCAATAGCAGCATCGCGGCGAGGGAAGCGCCGCTGGGGACGGCGCTATCTTGCATGTCTTTCGGGCGAACGAGGAGCAACTCGTGGTCGTCGGCGGTGAAGTAGAAGCCGCCGAGAACCGGGTCGGCGAAGCGGGCCAGCATGGTTTCCGCCAGCTCGACGGCGGAGTCGAGGTAGCGCTCGTCGAATCCAGCTTCGTACAATGAGACCAGACCGTTGGCGAGAGCGGCATAGTCGTCGAGGTACGCGCCCAAGCGGGCCTGGCCGTTGCGCCAGGAATGGAGCAGACGGCCGTCCGGACCGCGAAGAGCAGCCAAGAGGAAATCGGCAGCGCGAGAAGCGGCGGCGAGGTAGCGATGATCCTGAAGCGCCGCCGCGGCTTGCGCCAGGGCGTCGATCATCAGGCCGTTCCAACTGACCAGGATCTTGTCGTCGCGTCCGGGGCGAACGCGGGAGAGGCGGGCTTGAAACAAGATTTGCCGATCCTCCGCTAGTTGCCGAGCGAGAAGCTCGGGATCGAGACGGCGGATCGCCGCGCACTGGGAGATGGTTTTGGGGAGGTTGAGAATGTTTGCTCGCTCGAAGTTCCCTCCTTCGGTGACGTCGTAGACGTAGCAGAAGGTCTCGCTGCGGTCGGGGCCGAGGAGGCTTACGATCTCGTCTTTGGACCAGACGTAGAATTTTCCTTCGTGGCCTTCGCTATCGGCGTCTTCGGTACTGTAGAAGCCGCCCGCCGGGTCGGTCATATCGCGGAGGACATAGTCGAGCGTTTCGCGGGCGACCTGAGCGTAGGGGGAATGGCCGGTGATCAGGTACGCATCGAGGTAGGCGGGAACGAGCAGGGCGTTGTCGTAGAGCATTTTTTCGAAATGCGGGACGAGCCAACGCTCGTCGACGGAGTAGCGGTGGAAACCGCCGCCGAGATGGTCGTAGATGCCGCCGGCGGCCATTTTTTCGAGCGTGAGACGGACGATCTCCAGCAGGCGGGGCCGGCCGGTACGCTTCCAGATTCGCAGGAGCAGGCGCAGGTCCATGGGATGGGGAAATTTGGGCGCCTGGCCGAAGCCGCCGTGGCGCTGGTCGAAGCTGCGATCGAGCGTGGAAGCGGCGGCGGAGAGCAGATCGGCGGACCAAGGGGACTTCGAATCTCGACTGGAGGACGAGGAATCGCTATCGCCTTCGCCTGAGGAGTCGGGGGAGACGGCATCGCGAAGGTAGGAGGTGAGCTGCGCTCCTTGCTCGAGCGCTTGCTCGCGCCGATTCTGCCAGGCGTCGGCCACGGCGGAGAGGACCTGGTCAAACCCAGGCATGCCCATGCGCGCGGAGGGGGGCCAATAGGTGCCGCCGAAAAAGGGCTGGAGATCGGGAGTGAGAAAGACGGACATCGGCCAGCCGCCGCGACCGGTCATGATTTGCACCGCGTTCATGTAGATGGAATCGAGATCGGGGCGTTCCTCGCGATCGACCTTGATATTCACGAAATGGCGGTTCATCAACTCGGCCAGTTGCGGATTTTCGAAGCTCTCGTGTTCCATGACGTGGCACCAGTGGCAGGCCGAGTAGCCGATGGACAAGAATATCGGCCGGTTCTCGGTTTTGGCGCGAGAGAGGGCCTCTGGTCCCCAGGGGTACCAGTCGACGGGGTTGTCCTTGTGCTGCAAGAGGTAGGGACTGGTTTCGCTGGCAAGGCGGTTCATGGAGGCGAGGGGCGGGAAGGAAAGGGGACAGGGAGGGGCGAAACGGGGAGCGAATGGATTCGTTATGACAGGCCGGAAGGGAGGGTCAAGCCGAGGGAGTTGCAAATCGCAGACCGGGAGAGGCTTGGAACGGCGCCGATCCTGCCGAGATTGTGGCGATTCGCTGTTGCGAAGGAAGACGATTTGCGCTTGAGATGCAGGAGATATTGGACGACAAACTGGCGAATGGTGCCCTCGCAGGAGCTTGACGATGCGCGTTTCGAAACCGCCTGGACCGGTCGACCGTTTTTTTGGGATGGGGCTGCTGCGGCGGATGCAGCCGGATTTGTTGGGATTTTTCGCCGACTTGCAGCAGCGGTATGGCGACGTGGTGTATATGCGCCTGGGGCCGTATCGGGACTACACGCTGTTTCATCCGCAGGAGATCCACGAGGTCCTGGTCAAGAAATCCAAGTCGTTTTACCGGATGTGGCGGATCATGGAGGTGATGCGGAAATGGAACGGCGAGGGGGTTTTGATTCAGGAGGGGGCGGAGTGGCAGCGGCAGCGGCGGATCGTGCAGCCGGCGTTTCAGCCCAAGCGTTTGGAGAAGTACGCGCTCGCGGTCGTGGCCGCGGCGGAGGATACTTGCGCCAAATTGGGGGCGGCGGCGGACGGCGTCGACTTCGAGCGAGCGATGAACGAGCTATCGACGGCGGTGATCTGCCGGACGATGTTCGGGACGGATTTGGGAGACGCGCTGCCGACCGTGCGCCGAGCGGTGCAAACGGCATCGCGAATTACCATGCGGGAGATTTCGTCGCCCGTGACCTGGCCCGATTGGCTCCCGTTGCCGGAGAAGCGCGCGAAACGCGAAGCATTGCGGACGCTACGAGAGACCGTTAACCGCTTTATTGTCGAGCGGAGGGCCGACAACCGCGATCAGGGGGATTTGCTCTCGATGCTGCTGTTGGCCGTGGACGAGGAGGGGGACGGTCGCGGACTGACCGACGAGCAGGCGCGCGACAACTTGATGACGATTTTTTTGGCAGGTCACGATACGACCGCGGCGGCGTTTACTTGGGTGGGATGGATGCTGGCGACGCACCCCCAGCAGGCTGCCCGCGCCGCGGAGGAAGTCGACGCGGCGCTGGGGGGGCGAGCGCCGGGTTGGGAGGATTTGCCGAAACTGGGGGCGGTGGAGCAGTTCGTCAAAGAGACGTTGCGGTTGTATCCACCGGTGGTGGGCGTTTTCAACCGGCAAGCGGTGGAGGACGTGGAGATTGGCGGGTGGCAAATTCCGCGCGGTTCGCTGGTGCGAATACTGAGCTTCGTCACGCAACGGGATCCAAGGTGGTTTCGCGACCCGGAGCGGTTCGACCCAGAGCGATTTGCCGGACCTGAGGGGGAGCGGATTCCGCCAGGGGCCTATTTTCCGTTTGGAATGGGTCCGCGGGCGTGCCTTGGGCAGCACTTTGCGATGTTGGAACTGGTGCTGGTGACGGCGATGCTGGTGAGGCGGTTTAAGTTTTCGCCGGCGGAGGGCCAGAAGGAACCGAAGTTGGAATTGGGATTGTCGCTGCGACCGGCGGGGGGATTGAGGTTGACATTGAGAAGCCGGGGCATGGACGGCCGTTAGCGCCGAGAGTGTTCGCAAACGGATGCTGGACGAGCTGGTTGCGCAATCGATTTCCGGGACCAAGCGAGCGGATCGGTGCGGGTTATTGATCGCCGTTGGCGGACGGATTTTGGACGGAGGGATCGTCTTCGATCGGTCCGATTTCGATTTTGGGCGGCTGGAGGGGACCGGGCGGCTGCGATTGCGCTACGGCGATGGCCCGGCCCAAAAGTGAGGTTACGAAAGGGCGAAATGCAAGTTCTGAACTGGGTTCGCGAAAGGCTCCTCGCAGCCCCTCAACCCTGGACGACATAATCAGGCACGCAGCGTCATAGAGTCGCTTACGAAGCAACTTCGTCAACAGCAACTCATACCGCAACGCGTAGGAAGCCTCGCGGAACTCTGGGAAAACACCGAAGTGCGGTTGTTTCGTTTTCACCAAACGCGTGGCCGAGGGAGAGTCTTCCAGCAGCATCAGGTAGCCCAGCCAGGGGCGTTCTGAGAGTCGGAATCCTCCGTGTTCGTACGCTTCCCAGAGGTCGGTTGCGTTTCCTATAGACTCCTCTGCACGATTGTTGAAATTGTTACCGAGGGAGCCGATTTGGGACTTGAACTCCACAATGGCGACGAGCTTTTCGTCAGCAACGACAAGCAGATCCCAGTTTTTCTCTGGACGAAACCATCCAGGGAGTTCGGTTTTTGTGCGCCAATAGATCGTCGCCCGATTCAGCCCCGATGCAATCAGGAGGTCGGCGACCAACCCTCGGAATCCGTCCAGATGTTTACCACCGGTCACCGCCCGGCGATCGCCACGGTCGAGAGAGTCCTCGTTACCACCCTGGGCGTTTGCTTGCTTCAAGCGCTGCTTCCAGAACCACCGCACTGCGGCACTCAATTTCTCACTGAAGTCATCGGCCGGCAGAGCCATCGGTCGCTCCGTCATGTACCTTGACCGTGGACGAATCAAACAGGTTTTGTAAGCGCTCGCGCACGCGCTTTAGCGCGTAGGAGAAGTACTCCCGGTCGATTTCGTAGCCGATGCTGTTGCGCCCGGAGAGGGAAGCCGCGACAGTGGTCGTGCCTGTCCCCATAAAGGGGTCGAGCACGATGTCCCCGACGAAAGAGAACATGCGGATCAGTCGCTTGGCAAGCTCGAGAGGGTAGGGAGCGGGGTGGTTTCGCGTCGAGGCGCCGGTTACACCGGTCCAGATTTGCTGAAACCACTCGCGGTGCGAGCTTTCGGGAATCACGCTGAGGATTTTTGTTGCCACGTCCGGCGCGCGATATCCGCCCGGCTTGCGCTGCATGAGGATGAACTCGATGTCGTTTTTGATAACGCCGTTGGGTTCATAGGGCTTGCCCATGAAGGGGGCGCCGTTGCCTTCCGACTCAAGCGATGCGTTGGCGATTTTATGCCAGATGATGGGCGCCAGATTGTCAAAGCCGATTGCCCGGCAGTGCTCCTGGATTGAGGCATGCAGAGGCACGACCGTATGACGACCGCGATTTTTTCGGCGGGAAAGGCACACATCACCGACGACGCAGATGAGGCGACCGCCGGGAACCAATAACTCAAAACACCGACGCCAAACCTTGTCGAGCTGGTCAAGAAAATCGTCATAGTCCGCACAATACCCAAGCTGCCCCTGGGACCGGTTGTATTCCTTGAGGGTCCAATAGGGCGGAGAAGTCAGAACGAGGTGAACGCTTTCGGCAGGGAGGGAAGTCAGCTCCCGAGCATCGCCATGATAAAGATTGTGGACTGTGGGGATGGTTGGCAAAATTTGTTCAATGGAGGAGGTAACGCCGACGTCCTTGGCGATACGAGGCAGCGCCGTTTGTATGTCGGACAGGTCGCCCAATCCCACTGGCAAGTATTCCGCCAAAGGACCGCAAATCGCGGTTCCAGGAGTGGCCAAGCTCATCGTGCATCCCTCGGAGGTTGAACAGGGATTCAGCAGAGGAAATTCGACGAGCTCATTTGCCCGATTAGCTGCCTACATTCAACCGATACATGCGACTGCAATGCGACGGCTCTTGCATTTTTGCGTCTCGACAATGCGGCTGCAATCGATTCTAGCGCACAAGCCGGAGGCGAAGCCCAAGGAACGTCACATGTTGCCTACTTCAACAACCGCTCGACGCTTTCCATGAGGCGGTCCATGGCGAAGGGCTTGCGGAGGTAGTCGTCGACGCCGAGCATTTCGGCGTAGGCTTTGTGCCGGCTTCCCTCGTTGGCGGTGATCATGATGACCCGCAAGGGGACGGGACGGGTGCGGCGGAGTTTCTCAAGGACCAGAAAGCCGCTGCGTTTGGGCATCATCATATCGAGAATGACCAGGTCCGGGTCTTCGCGCTCGGCCATGGCCAGACCCTGGTTGCCGTCGCGGGCGATGAGGATCGTGTAACCCTTGGCCTCCAGGGCGATCTTCATCGATTCGACAATCTCGTTGTCGTCGTCGACCAGCAAGATGCGCTTGCCGGGCGGAGGGGAGGACGATTGCTTAGCTGCCGTTTTCTTTTCGGCGGGCTGTGAAGATGCAGCTTCATTGTCGGGCATGGGTCGATCCGAGGACGGCCACCGAGTACGCCGGCCTCGCGCGGACCGGCAAGCTACCAAGAATTAGCCGAGCGAGGCCAAGTTTGCAAGCCGAAGGGCGCAAAACCAGCGATTCCGCAACTTGGCTTGCGATGTAGGTTTTCGAGTGTTCCAAGTGCTTAAGGGCGTAGCGGATACGGGCGGAGAGAGTTGGGAGGGGCTTGGCGAGCAGGTTCGCCGGGTGAA
>JALHPA010000104.1 GCA_022842745.1 Pirellulales bacterium | reverse complement strand
CCAACCGCCGCGGCGCAGGATGCGAGCGAACTCGGCCCGGCAGGCTTCCCGGTCAAACCAATGCATGGCCTGCGCCGCGACCACGAAGTCCACGGAATGATCGGGTAGACCCGAGGCCTCGGCCGTTCCTGCGATCGCTTGGAACCGCGGATTCGAGGCGTGCCGTTCGCAGGCCGCGGCGCGCATGGCGGCGTTGGGCTCGATTCCCAGCAGGCGACATCCATGATCGAGAAACAGGGTACTAGAGATTCCGGTCCCGCACCCTACGTCCGCAACCACCGACAAGTCCGACAACCCGGTTTCTTGCGCGAGAACCTCCCATACGTCCGGCGGATACCCTGGACGAAAGCGCACGTAATCGGCCACTCGATCGGAGAACCGTTGAGTTGGCGCGGGGCCAGGTGAAGTCATGGCAAGACCCGGGATAAGGACATGGTAGGGAGAAGGACAGGAACGGAGGTCGATCTCGGGATGGCCGAAGCACGCACGGCCGCGGTACGATAGGCACATGCACGAACCGATTGCATTTTTCAACGGCCAGTTCATTGCCGCAAGCGCTGCCTCAATCCCGCTCAACGACGCGGGCTTTGTGCTCGGGGCGACTGTCACCGAACAGTTGCGCACCTTTGGCGGCCGCCTGTTCCGGCTGGACGAACATCTCGCTCGACTCGCCCGATCCTTGGAAATCGTCGGCGTGGATCCATTGACGTCGGCGGCCGAGTTTCGATCCGCGGCCATCCAGGTGGCCGAGCAGAACCATGCCCTGCTGGAAGATGGCAATGACCTCGGCCTGGCAATGATCGTCACCCCTGGACTCTACGCGCCCTATGCCGAGGGAAAGCAGGGAGACCCGTTGGTCTGCATATATTCGTACCGCCTGCCCTTCGTCCGCTGGGCGGAGACCTATCGCACGGGCTGCCGGCTGGTGACCACGCCGGTGCAGCAGGTTCCCGCCGAGTGTTGGCCGCCCGACCTGAAGTGCCGCAGCCGGATGCACTATTACCTGGCCGACCGCGCGGCCGCCGCGATCGACCCGCAGGCGCGGGCTTTGCTCCTTAACCGTCGCGGCGAGCTCACCGAGACCTCGACTGCGAATGTTCTGCTCGTAGAGCCAGGTCCCACTTTGGTCGCCGCGCCCCCTGGCGAGGTGTTGGCCGGAATCAGTCAGCAATTTGTCATGGAACTCGCCGACCGGTGCAGGCTGCCGACCCGCTTTCGCCCCATCTCCTTGGATGAAGCCTTGCAGGCCGAAGAGATTCTACTGACCAGCACTCCCTACGGCATCGCCCCGGCGGTCCGGCTGAACGGCGCGCCAATTGGCGAGGGACGGCCCGGACCGGTCTTTCGCCAATTGTTGTCTCTATGGTCGACCGAAGTCGGCTTCGATATATCCGAGCAGGCGCATCGATTCGCAGGCGATTCGTCGGCGCGTTGATCTTTTTGGTGGGGGCGGGCTGTTCGACCGATCCCTTCCGGGCTCTCATCGCTTGGGCGGCGCCGCCTCTCGAACCACCGCCCCCTGATCTTCGCTCAAAATCAACAGGGAGAAGCGGTCCACGAAGTCCAGCTCATTCGTGCTCAACGATGCATAGTCGAAACGTCCTCTGAGGTCGGTATAGCCGTCCTTATAGAACCGTATGCTCCCATCCTTCATCCGGGCGTAAGCCTTGACATAGGCCTTGGGCAGCGGTTTAGAGGATTCACCGCTTCCCACCCGCACCTGACCAAAGTTCTCCACGAGCTGGACTCGCAAGGCATTGGAATAGTACGCCCGCGCCGATGATTGCCCCGCACCGACAATTTCCACCAGCAGGTTTTTACCCGCCAGTTCCTTGGGCAACGGAAACTCAAAGTGGCTCTTGTCTGCCGGAAGCTCGATGCGATCCTGGAGATTGGGCTGGATATTGGCAAACTGTTTGGCATCTCCCTGAACGAACGGATTGCGGCTGAAAAGCAGCTCCACATCCATCAGATAGTAGTTGACCTGGACCTCCCGGAGATTCTGGAAGTCGAGCTTGACCGTCTGGGCCTCGACGACGAAGTCAAAGGTGGGGGCGGTCGCAGCCTGGCGGTTCTGAATCTGACTCTGGTCTTGTTCGTCGGCCACCTGAACCGGTTTGGCATCGACCTCGTTGGCCTGGTTCACGATGTTGGCAAAGGCGACACGCCAGCGGTCGACGGGATAGTCGGCGTATTTCAGGGCGATTTCCCGCCCGCGCACTGGGTCTGCTTGGGAGAAGCTCAGATAGGCGGCGAAATAGTCGTATTGCATCCGCGTCGCCAATCGATCGGCATGTACGCGGCCAAAGAACTCGAGGGCCTCTTCGGTGCGTTCCTGCAACAGCAGGTAATACGTGAGCGCCAGTAGCTCCGTGTCGTTCAGCTCTCGCCGGTAGCTGAGAATCTTGAGCAGTCGCTGGTATTGGGCCAAAAATCGATCGTTCAGGATTTCCCGCCGCCGACCAAGCTGACCGACCCGCGCGTTTACCAGCGGGCGGTAGTCCAGGTGCTCGTAGTTGTGGCGTTCGATCGGATCGATGACCAACAGCGGACTGTCCAGCCAATCCCCTGACTGGGCCACGAAATCGTTGGCGAATTGCAGGAAATGGCGGATCGAAGCCGGATCGTCGTGCAACACGCCAAACGACCATACGGTATGGTTGTAAATCCGCCGATCCGCGAGCTTTCCAATCGCGGCCGTGAAGAATTTTTTATCGCGCAGCCGCCATGCCATTCGCCCCAGGTCAACTTTGAACAAGTTCTCGCGCGTTAGAAAGTCCAATACGTCCGCATCCGATCCGTACTGCGAAATGTAATCCCACGATTCCTTGTCGTGCCCAGTCAGTTTCTCGACCACGTTGAAGTTGAACGGAGCGGCAAACGCCAGCACTTCGTCGTTCGACGACACCTGGACGGGATAATGGGGAAACTTCCCGGCCGACGGGAAGTAAAAGAAGTACTCGAGCGTCTGGGTGCGATACGGCTCCAAGTCCAGATGCACGCTGCGGGTCGCCTGACCGTTGGCCAGGGGTAGAGCGCCGGTTGGAATCTGCAGCAACACATCCACCTTCTTCTTTGACGAGCCAGGGTTGGTCACGACCACGTGGCAGCCATACACCGCGTCGATCACAAATTGCTCTGACACGAACTTGTCGACCTGTTCTCCCTGCACCTGTCGATAGCGGTCCCCCTGCCGAAAGAAGTTCTCGCTGACCAGAATCCCACCCGGTTCCGCGACCTTGGCCGCCAGTTGGACCTCCTCGCGGTAGACGATCATTGGACTGCCGGCGGTCAGGGTCATCTTTCCGCCGGAGAACTCGGTTTTGTGTTCCGCTGCCTTGAACGGCAGGTCCTGCAGTGCCAAAGCGGCCAACATTTCTGGAAACGAGTGCGTTGGCTCGGCCAGATGGACCGAGAAAAACGGCCGCGCCGCATCCTGCGAAGCCAGGTCCTTCCAAAATGCATTGGCGGTGATCAACGACACGGTTTGTTGATCCAGCGGCAGCTTGTAATAGTTGCTTTCCGCCCACTCCTTGGTTTGGTCGAGCGTTCGATAGTATTGCGCCACCGTGGCCCGCAGTTTCGCCATTTTCTTGAATTCCGCCTGTTGTTCTTTATCCTGTTCGGCGAGCGCGCCGTCTTTGGCGCGCAACCCCAACTGTTTGGCCGAATCCATCTTAACGCCGGCGCGCATCTCGGCAAACGCTTCGGTCGCTACAACTTGTCCGTTGACCGCTCCGGGGGGCGGGGCCGCCGGTTGGTCGCTGGCTGGCGCAGGCATCCCGCCGGCTGCCCGGTCGAGCAATTCCCGCTGCAACATGGGCAATTCAGCGGCTTTCTCCAGGGCTTCCCCCCGCCCTAGCGAGTCGCTGGCCTGAAGCGCTCCGCCTCGGAGTGCTGTTTGGAACAGCAGGTTGAATCGACTCCGGTCGGCCGGCAGCAAATCGAACTGGTCGGAGACGATTTTCGAGACTTTTTCCGCCTCTCCCGGTCGGCGCCGCCCCAGCAGAATTCGCTCCAAGGTGTTGAGTTGCTGGAAATCCCACGGTCGGGACGATTCGTCCAAATTCTCCTCCAGCAGCCAGCGATCGATAAATTGCTTTTCTTTCTTGTTGGCCAGGTAGGGACGGATGGCGGAGTCGAAGAACTCCCGGTCCTTTTCGTATAAGAACAAGTGCAGCTCATGGCTGGCGAATTTCGAATACAACTCCTTCTTGCGCTCGACCGGCAGCGAGGCCCAGTCTCGAACGAACTCAAACTCCTCCAGCTTGGGATCGCGGTTGAGCGTGGCGTACAAGGCGTAGGCCCGCGACAGGCTGTCATACGTCTCGAACCGGGTGCTCGTGATGTCCTCGATGGTCAAACGTTCTCCCGCGGCCAGAATGCTGATCCGCTGCTGCTGGGTGAAATGCCGCTCGGGATTCAATCCCTTCGAGAGCCGCAAATCAAGAAACTTGTTGGTAGCCGACGGGAGACTGGCCAGCCGGCAAGCGGTATCCTCGCGATCGATCGCCAAGAACACGAGCTCTTGGCGCGGACCCAGTTTTTCTCGCGGGATAACGATCACCCCCTTTTCGTCCGGCTGCACGTTGGCGAGCACCAGCGAACTCTCGGCCAGGAAATCCAGGTTCGCAAAGTCGCTCTGCGGAGCGACGGCGCGCGATAATCCTCCGTCGCGCCCTCCTGCCTGCTCCATAGGGGGCGCTTCGCCAGCGAAATCATCCCCCGCTTGCGCCACTTGTTGTCCGGTTTCCGTCGAGCGCACGGCCCAGGGATTAAGCAGCAAACTGGGCCGTTCCAGCATGTTGCCCGGGTACTTTCGCGCGCGCTGCCGATCGAGGATATAGCGATACTCATCGCCCAGATCGCGCCCCGCCACGTATTGCGACTGGACCTGCGGCGTCAAGAACGAATACGGCGCCGGCGGCCCAATGCGGGAGAAATTGGCGAACGGATCGTAGGCTGGTTGGAACCGCGTCGCGAGCACGTGGACGCGGCTTTGGGCCGAACCATTCCGCACCCGCACCCGAACCCCCTCCTTGGTGATTTCGATCGGCTCGATCTGGAGTGGTTGGGAATTCACCGCCTCCAGCTTTCGGTACTTGCCCATTACATACCCCTGTCGCCGCACGCCCTCCGTCAAACGGAGGCGGATCTGCGTTCCGCTGGACTTGATCAGCAGCGAATAGTCCCCCGGCGGCAGCTTCTGAATCGTTAACAATCCGCCCTCGATCGCCAGATTGTCGAATCGATCGGCGACAAACGCCTCATCCCGCAATTCCAACAGCGACAGCTCTTCGCGGCGAGGTTGGTCGCCTGGCCCCATGTAGGGCACCTCGAGGGGCGTCTCCGGGTCGCCGTGGAGCGACAACGGATAGGTATGTTCGTCGCGCCGAATCTGCCAGGAGTGAGCGGTCCCCTGGGGACCCGTCGCGGTCACGCTCGCCACGCCAGGCAGCGTGCCCAGCAGCACCCGACCCTGAGCATCGCTCTGCAGAGTGACGTTCACCGGCTGCGTATAATCCCGCAGCTTCAAGGCCAATTGCACCGGTCGATCGTTCTTCGCTTCCCCGGTCTTTCCCAAGAGGTCGATCCGGTAGTCCTCGCCAATCTTGGAGAAGTGCAGATCTTCGGTCTTGTCGCTGCGATCGATTTCGTTCAGCGCGATCGCCTGTTCGGCAGCCAGATCCACTTTTTGATTCTGGCTCTGATTTTGCACCCGCGCCGTCAGCCGAAAGCGCAGGCTTGCCACCCGCGGCGGAGTCCGGAACTCCGTCACCGACTCTCGGTCTTCGTACAGCTTGAAATCCGAGACTTCGTGCATCGACGATACATTGTCGAGATCGGTGGAAATAATCGTCAGGCGGACATTTTCGAGCAGTCCCAGCGGGGCCGCCACACCATTCACCGTCAGCCGGGGACGCACCAGCAACTCGGCCTTTCGATGGCCAATCAATTGCTCGCGATCGACATAGAACCCGGCATTGAGCGCGTACTGCTCCGCTTCCTGCGCGAAAAACTCCAGCGATGAAAAATCCTTGTGGCTCAGCACGATCGCTTGGCGCCCCGGTTGATTGCTGAACGGCGTCAGAATGACTCCCTGCTCGTCCGGACGGTACTCGATTCCAGACAGCCAGAGGGTCGCGTCTGGCACGGGCGTGTTCTGATCGTCAAACACCGTAAACGCCTGGCCCGCGGCCGTGGTTTTGACCAGGTAGCGCAACTTTCCCTTGCGGATCAACGCCCGGCTGGACTTTCCGTTCCCGATGAAGTCGATCACGTACACTCCGCGCGGATCGAGGGACGGAAACTCGAAGTGCCGCCGCACCCGCCGCAAGGCTGGCTCGCGAAAGGTATGGGTCTTTTCCTCGTTGGCGACCAGTCCGTCGAGATTGATCTCCGGTCCCACCTCGCGCAGATTCTGGCGGTAGAAACTGCCGGTGTTGATGCGGAACACTTTGACGATCAGCGTCTCGACGTTTTTTACGTGCAGATCCAAACGAACCGGCTCTCCGGTTTCAAATTCGGTCTTGTTGGTCGGATCAAAGTCCAAATCGATCCGCTCTTTCAGCGATTGATACGCTTCCGGCGTGAGCCACGTTACCCATTTTTCGGCGTCTCCCAAGCCGTGTACGATCTTGGTTTCGGCAAAGACCTGCCGCAAATACTGATCGTTCACGTACGGCTCATAGGCTTTGGTGTTCTCCGCGTCCACGAAGAACGTCTCGAGATATCCGCGTACCAGCGGCTCATCATTTCCGATCGGAGGGAGTTGCGTGATCGCCGCAAAGTCCTGTTGCAGGTTCGCGGCCAAGCGCTGCTGGTCGGGGCTTTCCATGAACTTGGGCGAAATGTAGACCGTCTGCTTGGGCAGACGGAGGTATTCCAAGAACCGCTCGGGATCGATCTTCCCCTGTTGGCGATCGAGAACCAGCCGATGGTACAGAACATGGGCCTTAAGCGAGTTGTGCGCCGGTTCCAAGCTTCCCACGAACGACCACAGGCGATCCAGATACGCTTTCAGCGCGGAAGGGTCTTGTCGCCAGTTGACGTCGTTGGAGGGGCGAAGCCGCAATAAGTACGTCTGCACAAAATTGGACTGATTGCGCAAGTCCGGCCGCTCTTTGAGGCACTCGTCGAGCTGGGACAGCAGCAGTCGCCGATGGATTTCGAACTGTCCGAACCCGCCGCTGTTTTCATGCGCTAAATCGGCGAGAACCAGCGACACCAAATTCGGATAGTCCGGACGCTGCAATCGAGCCAGCAATTGCCGCCGTTGATCGGGGTTCAACTCAGCGGCTACCAGCCAATCCAGCGCCGCATCTTCAAACCCCTGCAGCGTATTGGGGAACTGTTGAAACGCCTGCTGGTTTAGTTGCTTCCGAGACAACAGCGCCGGGTCCAGTTTCGTTGGCAGATTGGGCTTCTGGTCGAGCAATTCCCGCTGCTGATCGAAACGGAGTCCCAGTCGGTTTCGAATCAACTCCAACGAGCGATTGGGATCCTGCTTGTACGTCAGCAACGCTTGCCGGTTCTGGATTTCGATGGCCCGCGGAGTCCAGTTGTAGCGCTCGACCCAGGACTTGAGCAGGTCGTCCACCTTCGCCCACTGTTCCGTGCTTTGGTAGTACAGACAGTGGTAGTAGTAATGGTCTTCGGTGCCTGGGATCAGTTGCTTCAGCGGTCCGGCGCGGTCT
>JALHPA010000103.1 GCA_022842745.1 Pirellulales bacterium | reverse complement strand
TGTATTTCGCGGTGGGGGGACGGCAGACACAGGGAGGGGTGTTCCGTGTGCGTTATGTCGGCGCCCCTGAGAAGGATCCCGTCCCGGGCGCTGCGACGCGCCGTGAAGATCCGCCGCCTGCCAATCCTCGCGCCGATCGCAACAGCGACTCGTTGAGAGTTACGCGGCTCGAACTTGCTCCCGCGGCGGCCCGATTGCTGGCCCAATACCGGGCGCAATCGGAGCGGGCTTGGGAAGCGGTCGGATCGTTTGACCGCCGCGATGAAGACCAATGGCTGGCGCTGCTTCGACTGTGGCAGCAATCGCTGGGAGACGTGCCCGACTTCTCCGCGCGGCCGGAGGTGTTTGTCGGTTATCAGGCCGCCCCCCCCGCCGGATCGCGGCCGGATGCGGGACTGCCGGATGCACTTCAACCGGCAGCGTTTCGGCCAGCGGCCGAGGCGGCGTTGTCGCTGGCCAAGAGCTTTCCCACGCCTTTCGCCGAGGTGAATCGGGAGCTTGCCCGGTTGCTGGCCATGCTGCAAGTGCAAGACCCGCAACTGGTCTCGCGGATTCTGCTCCAATGCGGCGAGGGCACGGCGGTCACCGACGATCTCCACTATCTGATCGTGTCGGCGCGGCTGCCTGGGCCGCGCTCGACCGGTGACACGGAGGCTACGGCGAACGCTCTGGCCCGCCTGCACCACAAGATGGCCGCCGAAGCGCGAATCCCCAGCCGCAATTGGCCGCGGCGCGTGACCGAGCTGTTGGAGCAACTCTGCCGCCGGGACGATCGGCTGGCCGATGCGCTGGTCGACGAGCCGAAGTTTGGGCTGCCCGACCAGGGACTTTTTCTGCAGGTCCTGCCCAAGAAAACGCGAACCCTCGGGGCGCGGCGATTGCTAGCCGCCGCCCAAGACCCGGATGCGGAATGGTCGGCCGATTTGATCCGCGCGCTGCAAATTCTTCCCCGAAGCGAGTTGTTGCCCGTGTTGCGCGACCGATGGGAAGAGCCGGGATTGCGCGACACCATCGCTTCGTATCTTGCGGAAGTTCCAGAGGAAGAGGATCGGGGCCGGTTGGTCGCCTCCCTGAAGAGCGTCCAGAGCGAGGTGGTTCGAAAATCGGCCGCAGCCCTGCTCCGCCTTCGCCCGGCGGCCGAACCAGCAGACCTGGCCGTCGCGCTCGCGTCGCTGCGGCAGTATTGCACCTCGCCGCACGAACGCCCGACCCGGCAGGCGCTCGTGGCACTGCTCGGCCATTGGTCGGGCCAGCCGATCAAGACGGAAGAGCCGCTTCCGCCGGATTCCAGCACTCCCGCCGATCGACCCAAGGGCAACGAACCGCTAACCCTTTATCAACCCTGGTTCGACTGGTTCGCAAGCGCCTATCCGGCGCAGGCCGCCGCCCTCGTGACCTCCGGCGCCGACTCGGTCGCCTGGAACGCACGCCTGGCCGCCATCGATTGGACGGCGGGTGACGCCGCGCGTGGAAAGGCGGTGTTTGCCGCGCGGGCTTGCCAGCGCTGCCATGCCGGGGCGTCTCGACTGGGGCCGGACCTGGCGGGGGCCGCCGCCCGTTTTTCCCGCGAAGATTTATTTGCCGCGATTTACGATCCGAACCGGGACGTGGCCCCTCCGTACCGGACCACGAGCGTGTTCACGCCGTCCGGAGAGACCCATCACGGTTTGATCGTTTACGAATCGCCGGATGGCACGCTGTTGCAGACCGGCCCCGACACGACCGTCCGCCTGACGGGGATTCCGCCTAGCGCCATGCGGCCCAGCCGGGTTTCTCTAATGCCGACCGGATTGTTGGCGGATGCGCAGGACCAGGAATTGGCCGATTTGTTCGCCTATTTGAAGTCGCTTCGCTAGCGCAACGCCGGCGCGGCTCCATCAACCAGGGAGTTGTAGGATCGGTGACCAGAAGCAAGAATTTGGTACTCTGGAAAATTTGACGAACTGGTTTGCAGTTCGCGGCGACCGCCAGGATTTCTGTCTTCCCGACCCGACTGGACTAAGCATGCCCCAATTATTGGCAACTCTGTCGCTATTGATCGCCGTCAGCATGCCAACGCTGGCCACCGCGGCTGAAATGCCCCGCCCAACGCCCCGTGCGCATGCGCATAACGATTACGAGCACATGCGTCCGTTGTTGGATGCGCTGGACCAGGGTTTTTGCAGCGTCGAGGCGGATATTTTTCTGCGCAACGGCCAATTGCTCGTCGCGCACAGCGCCTTTGAACTCAAGCCCGAGCGCACGCTCGAAAAACTCTACCTGGCGCCGCTTGCCGAGCGCGTAAAACAGAACGGGGGACGGGTCTTTAAGGATGGCCCCACCTTTACCTTGCTGATCGATCTGAAATCCGCGGGGGATCCGACCTACCGCGCGCTCGATGCCTTGCTGGCAAAGTATGCCGGCATTCTATCCACCACTCGGGACGGCAAATTCACGCCGCAGGCGATTCAAGTTGTCATCTCCGGCGACCGGCCGAAGGAGCTGATCGAAAAACAATCGCTCCGGTTCGCTGGAATCGACGGGCGGCTTACGGATCTGGACTCGAACGCCCCGTCCCACCTGCTGCCCATGATTAGCGACAACTGGACGATCCATTTTACTTGGCGGGGCCGGGGAGATTTTCCCCCCGCCGAGCGGGAGAAACTCCACACTATCGTCGCCAAAGCGCATGAGCGCGGACGCGTTGTCCGTTTTTGGGCCACGCCGGAAGAGCCGGCCCTTTGGCGGGAGCTGCACGACGCCGGCGTCGATTTGATTAATACCGACCGATTGAAAGAACTGCGCGAGTTTCTGGCCCCTTAGGTCAGGTCCCGGCCGGCGTCGGCTCGGATGCGTTTCCTCGCGGCGGAGTGGGCGTTTCCGGCGGTGGCGAGGGAATCGCCGGCGGACCCATCGTCGGTCCCTCCCCCGGCATGGTTTCCCCGTCCCCCTGATAATGGCCGTCGATCACCGGCCCGCAGTAATCGTAGGGATTATCGCACGTCCGGCATCCCGAAAGCGCCGCGGCCAACAGCGACCCGATCACCAACCGCTTCATGAACCACCCCCTGCCAATTTCCTGCGATACAATCCTGCCTGCGCCGTTCGCGGCGCCAGAGCGCAACACTTCTGCTCCCCGCTTCAGCGGCCCAGCAGGCCCTGGATGTTTATCGTTTCGTCCCTCAGGCCGACGTGAGAAAATTTACCGGTTCTAGCGGCTGGCGCGGCTGTTCCGGCTGGTCCGTTGGCGACCCTTTCTGCTCCAGCAAACCCATAATCCAGTTCCCTATGTCCACCATTGACGACCTTTGCCGCTATCGCCGAGAAACCGCACTGCTTGCCGCCACCGAGGCCCTGCTCGGCTGGGACGAGCGAACCTACCTGCCCCCTGCCGCGGGAGAATACCGCGCCGAGCAGATGACGCTTTTGGCAGGCATGATCCACAGGCGCGAAACCGACCCTCGGCTTGGCGATTGGCTGGGCGAACTGGCCGCGGATTCGTCCATGGCCGACCCGCGCTCCGACACCGCCACGATCGTCCGCGAGTTGAAGCGGGAATACGACAAAAAGGTCAAGCTTCCGCAGGCGCTGGTGGAAGAACTGACCCGCACGAGCGTTCTTGGGCAGCAAGCGTGGGTCGCGGCCCGCGCCCGGAACGATTTTGCGTCGTTTGCCCCCTTGCTGGAGAAGATGGTGCGTCTCAAACGGGAGGAGGCCGATGCGCTGGGCTACGCCGAGTGCCGTTACGACGCTCTGCTCGACAGCTACGAACCGGGGGCGCTGACTTCGCAAGTGACGCGCGTTCTGTCCGCCCTCCGCGATCAGCTTGTGCCGCTGGTCGCCGCGATCCGGGACAGCGGACGGCAGGGCGATCGCGAATTGCTTTCGCGGCGCTATCCGCTTGCCGCGCAGCAGGAATTCGGCCGTCGAATTGCCGCGGCCATCGGCTTCAGCTTCGAGCGCGGCCGGCTGGACGTCACGGCGCATCCCTTCTGCACGGAGTTGGGACCGCACGACGTGCGGATCACCACCCGGTACGACGAGCGGCATTTTCCTGGGGCGTTTTTCGGCGTTCTGCACGAGGCCGGCCACGGGCTATACGAACAGGGCCTGCGAGCGGACCAGTATGGCCTGCCAACCGGAATGCATGTTTCTTTGGGCATTCACGAATCCCAGTCGCGGCTGTGGGAAAACCTGGTGGGACGCTCGCGGGCATTCTGGCGGTATTGTTATCCTCTGGCCCGCGCCGCGTTTCCCGAGGCCCTGTCCGACGTGGCCGAGAAGGACTTCTTTTTCGCGATCAACGACGTGCGCCCCTCGCTGATCCGCGTGGAAGCGGACGAGGCGACGTACAATTTGCACATTCTAATCCGCTTTGAGCTGGAGCAGGCGCTCGTCGAGGAGGAGTTGTCGGTCGCGGATCTCCCCTCGGCCTGGACGGAAAAGTATCGCCATACTCTCGGCCTGACTCCTCCCAACGACGCCGATGGCGTCCTGCAAGACATCCACTGGAGCGCCGGGCTGTTCGGCTATTTTGCCACCTACTCGCTGGGGAATCTGTACGCTTCGCAGTTCTTTGAAACCGCCGACCGGGAGCTGGGTGGATTGGCGGCGCAGTTCGAACGAGGCGACTTTAACCCACTGCGGAACTGGCTGATCGAGCGGATCCACTCCCAGGGGAGGCGATTTTCGGCCGCCGAATTGGTCCAACAGGTCACGGGCCAGCCCCTGTCCCATGTACCCTTGATGCGGCACTTGCAAGGGAAATTTGGCGAATTGTACGGCCTCTCCCCGGCGAACGGCGCGCGGGCCGCCGGCGGCTGAGGTGCGGCATGCCGGCCGCGCCGGTGGCGCGGTTTTTACCGTCGGCGCGGGCATACGTCGGTTAAACGGACTTCCGCGCAAAAAAACGTCTACAATAAAGCGGCGGACCCCGTGGGCCAGGCGACTGGCGAGGCGTCCGCCGGTAGTTAAACTGACAGAAACGGCTTACTGCGTGCGGAGAGGCGCCATGCCCAATATTCCCAGTTGTCCTAAATGCCATGGTTTGATTTCCGTGCCCGCGGGCGCGGACCCCTCCGCTCGGGTTCGCTGCCCGCTCTGTCGCGGCGAGTATCTCTTACAGGATGCGCTGGAGAGCGCCCCTCCGACTCTGGAATTGATCGACGCGCCTGCCGCTTCGACGGTGGGGGCCAGGGCCGGGTCGTCTTCACCGGCGGAGCTTTCCGTGGCTGCCGGACTGGACGACGCTGAGCTTTCGCTCGCGCCAGTCGAGGAGGGGGGGGTGGAAAAATCTCCCTGGTCCGACCCGCTCCGCGACGAAGCGATCGCGCCGGACGTCAATGGCCGGGTTGAGTGGCAATCTCCCGGAGAGTTTGCCTCGGCGCAGCCGCCGGCGGATGCGGGCCGAACCTCGGACAGCGACGCATTCGATTTCATGGCCGACGAAGCCTCGGACCTGGAGACGCCGCTCGACGCCGCCGACGACCTGTTCGGCTCCGGACCGGCGGCGGAAGAATCGGAGACCCGAGGGTTTCGCGAGGCCTCCGCGGACGAGGAACTGGACTTCGAGAATTTTGGCCATTCGTCGGCCGAATCGATCTCGGATGAGAGTCCCGCTTCCACCGAGGACGAACCCTTCACCCTCGTCGGCGCCGAGAATACCAGCCCAAGCATCAATACGGGGAACGAATCTGAAGAAGGAGCGTCTGCCGCGGTCGCCGCCGGCGCGCGGGGCCGCAAGAAGTCCGGCAGCCCGCTGATTACAGTGCTCGGCATCGTGGGGGGGGGACTGTCCGGGTGCGTTATCGCGTATGCCATTTTGCTATGGCTGGTAGGGACAGACCCACTGCAAATCGCCCCATCACTGCCGGAAGCGCTCGTGCCCTCCAAGCTGCGCGTGAAGAACGGCGGCCCGTCCGGCGGCGCCCAACTGGTGCAGCAGGATCCCTCGGCTTCGACCGACACCAGCACTGACGGGCAAGACGCAACCGGCGACTCGGCGGCCGACAGTGGTTCGACGGGAGATGGCGCTTCATCGAGCGAGACAGCATCTGCAACCGACGGCGCATCGTCGGCTGGCGACGCGAAAACGGGTTCCGATCCAGACGCGACCCCGTCCGACCTGCCCGCCAACGTCGATCTGGCCAACTCCAACTCCGCCCCGGCAACCAGCGACCCCGCTGCCGGTCCTACCGCCGGAGACAGTGAAATGCCCGCGGATGGAGAGGGTCCGCCCGATTCGGCCGCGATCAAGACAGGCCGGACGCCAAGCGCCGACGGGGCAAGCGCCGACGGGGCAAGCGCCGGTGGGGCAAGCAAAGATGGGACGCAAAAACCGGACGCCGCTTCGGCCGATCGTGCACTTCCGGCCGATCCGATCACCGCGCTTGAGCCGGATCCTTCCGCCCTGGGTACGAACCCCGCGGCGGACGCACCCGCTTTGGATCAAGCGACGGACAAATCGGGCAAGAAAAACACGTCCACCTCGGAACCCTTCGGGCCGGACGCGCCGGCGATCGCCCCCGCCGACGAGCCGGGTGCGACCGAGTCTTCCGCAAGCGACCCCGCCAAGGCGGCCGTCGCCGGCAAATCGTCCGATGCGACCGCTGACCAAACTGTGGATACGATTGCCGATCCGACTGCCGATCCGAATGCCACTCCGACGGCCTCCCCCTCGACGCCGAGCGATGGCAAGGGCGCTGCGACGGCGTTGCCGGATGCGTCGGCCACGCCGGTCGATCCGACCGACCCTTTCGCTCCTGCCCCCACCCCGCTTGCGGACGAACCGCTAGGCCCGAAGCCCCGGCCCGAGTACGACGCGGCCGCGCTGCAAACGGCCGTGGCCGACGCCGAAAAGACCAACGCCGCGGCGCTCGCCCTCCCGGCGACCGCCAGTCAGGCCGAAAGAAACAAAGTCAACTTTGGCTACTATCGTAACCTGAGCCTGGTGGCGGAGCGACTGGCCCTCTCTCAGCAGCCGCCCCAGGAAAGCCCGGGCGCGGCCGAGCAACGCCGTGCGGCGATCGCGCGGTTGATCGCGGCCGCCGCCCCCGACAAGGCCCGGCTCGAAGAGCTGGGAAAACTTGCCGGCTACTGGTACAAGTCGCCTGCGCGGAAAGAGCCGGGAATACTCGTGGTCGGCAAAGTCGCCGAGTCCCAGCAGGTTGGCAAGCTGTGGCGCTCCAAAGTGGAACTGGCCGGGAAGCCAGTCGTGGTCACGGTGGTGTCGCGCGAGAAGCTCCCCGAGGCCGATCCGATCGTCGTCCTGGGAGCGATTGTCGACAATCCTCGGTCCGAATTGATCGGCTACGAGGGAGAGGCCGAAAGCGTGATCTGGTCGGGAATGGCCCTCGATCCCGCCAACCCGCCCCGTTAATCCTGGTTCGTACGTATTCACCTGTGACGCGGGCAAATCGCTCGCTCCATTTGCTGGCAGGCCCCCTTCGTTCTTCCAGCCCCGGCTGAACCATGCACCGTGATCCACCGCCGGCCGGCTCGTTGGGGTGGTCGGCGGTCGACATCGCCCACGAAATTGCCCGCGGGCAGGTTTCGGCCGCGGAGGTGTTGGAAGCGCACCTGCGGCGGATTGAAGAGGTCAATCCGCCGCTCAATGCGGTGGTCGTGCGCCGTTACGACCAGGCCCGCGCCGACGCGGAAGCGATCGACGCAGCGCGCCGCCGCGGCGAGCCGCTTGGACGGCTGGCCGGAGTGCCGATGACGGT
>JALHPA010000102.1 GCA_022842745.1 Pirellulales bacterium | reverse complement strand
TCTGGTGTCAACACCTCCTTGAGCTTTACCTCCACTTCCTCTCGATATTTCTCCATCCTCTTGTGTACCTCCGCGGCCTTCGCCTCCCGCTCCTCCGGCCATACCGTCTTGATGAGAAACGTCAGATCCTCATCCATCGATTTTTCCGCCTCCGCGATCCTTCGCACCTTCAGAATCTGCTCGTCCGTCAGCCCCAATTCCTTATACACGCTGCGCATGCGCAGTAAGTCGCCTTTACTCGTCCGACCGAAACCGCGTCCAGTCGCCGGAAACCTCTCGGCCACGACCGGACCAATCGCCAATAGCCCAACCCACATCGCCGCCAAAAAAATGCTTCGTCGCATCGCACCCTCCGAAAACAGTCTGCTGGATCGGGGTCCGCCGCCAAGGTCGCCAGCGCCGATTGCGCGCGCCACCCCTTTATTGGACCGCCTCTCCCCGACCCCTGCAACAAATGTCCTTTCAAGATTTACCCGATCAACCCTCCGATCCGCACTCCATACCCGGTACACCCCTCGTTAAACTCCGTACCTGCTCCGATTGCCAATCCTCACTTTGCCCCCCGAGGTCGTTGCGCCATGACACCCTGCCCTGTCTGCGGAGGTCGATTCCCCGACATCGACGGTCCGACGCACCGTTATCTGCTCTCTTCGCCGGGCTGCTGGGGGGCCTACGGCACGGTTCGCGCGCATCAAGCCGCCGACTACGACGCCTTCGCCGCCCAGCACCCGCACAGTCCCTGGCCCCAGAACGCGGCGGTGAATCGACCAACCCTTGGATTTGTGAGCCGTTTAGAATGTAAAGATGGTTTGTAAGGGCGAAAATCACGGGTACTTGAGCCACAGTTTATGTCCGACGTCACTCGCATCCTGTCGAAAATCGAATCCGGCGATCCGTCGGCGACGGAGCAACTCTTGCCGTTGGTTTACGATGAATTGCGGAAGTTAGCCGCCGCAAGATTGGCGCAAGAGAAGCCTGGACAGACGCTACAGGCCACGGCGCTTGTGCATGACGCCTATATCCGGCTCGTCGATGTCGAGAAGGTTCAGCACTGGAACAGCCGCGGACATTTCTTTGCCGCGGCCGCCGAAGCGATGCGGCGGATTCTGATTGAACAGGCCCGGCACAAGCGAACGCTCAAGGCAGGCGCCGCTTTGGCGAGAAAAGAGCTAGCCAACTTCGCCGACGAATCCCGGAACGATCCCCTCGACCTGTTAGCCTTGGACGAGGCGCTTCAGAAGTTGGAACGTCACAGCCCGCGCAAGGCGGAACTTGTCAAGCTGCGCTATTTTGCAGGACTGACCATCGAGCAAGCAGCCCAGGCACTGGACGTGGCGCCCTCAACGGCTAGCGCCGATTGGGCCTATGCCAAGAGCTGGCTGCGCTTGGAGATCGCTTCGAACGACGCGCTCGATTCTGGAGGATTCCCAAAAAAATTATCAGATGGAATCGGAGACTTTGGCCACGGATTTCGCACTGATTGATGGACAACAATGCCTTAACTACGGAGTGGCCATGAATCCGTCCCCTCGTAACGAAGAAGACATTTTCAAGATCGCCCTAGCGATCCCGGCTGGCGAGGTTCGACTGGTCTATCTGCATCAAGCCTGCGGCGACGATCACGCGCTGCGGGAGCGGGTAGTCGCGTTACTCAAGGTCGCGGAAGAAGAGCGGAGTTTCCTCGAGCAACCGGCGGCCGGATTCGCGTCCACGGCGGCGGGCCCCCCTCCCGTCGAGCAGCCAGGCGAGCAAATCGGGCCATATAAGCTGCTGCAGGTTATCGGCGATGGGGGCATGGGTGTCGTCTATATGGCCGAGCAGAAAGTGCCGGTCAGCCGCCGCGTAGCCCTCAAGGTCATCAAACCGGGCATGGATACTCGGCAGGTCATCGCCCGCTTCGAGGCCGAGCGGCAGGCACTGTCGATGATGGATCATCCAAATATTGCCAAAGTGCTCGATGCCGGCGCGACCGACGCAGGACGCCCGTACTTCGTAATGGAGTTGGTGAAAGGCCAGCCGATCACGCAGTACTGCGACCAGCATCACCTCAATACTCGCGAGCGACTCGATCTCTTCGTTCCGGTTTGCCAAGCCATCCAGCATGCCCATCAAAAGGGGATCATCCACCGCGACCTAAAGCCATCCAACATTTTGGTGGCGGAGTACGACCAGCAGCCGGTCCCCAAGGTAATCGATTTTGGCGTGTCCAAAGCTACCAGCCAGTCGCTTACCGAAAAGACCATGTTCACCGCCTTGGGCCAGATCGTCGGGACGCTCGATTACATGAGTCCCGAGCAGGCCAAGGTCAACCAGCTCGATATCGACACGCGGAGCGACATCTATTCGCTGGGTGTTTTGTTGTACGAACTGCTCACTGGGACGACGCCGTTTGACAAGCAGCGCCTCCGATCCGCGGCGTTTGACGAAATGTTGCGCATCATCCGCGAAGAAGATCCTCCCCGCCCCAGCACTCGGTTGAGCACGATCCAAGCGCTCGCGAGCGTGGCGGCCAGCCGGAAGACCAATCCCGACCGCCTCTCAGGGATCATCCGTGGCGAATTGGATTGGATTGTGATGAAGGCGCTCGACAAGGACCGCAATCGGCGCTACGAAACGGCGAGCGGGCTGGGAACGGATATCCAACGCTACCTCCACGATGAGCCGGTCGAGGCCTGCCCGCCATCCGCAGCCTATCGGTTCCGTAAGCTGGCTCGACGAAACAAGGCGGCGATCGCCACCGGCGCGATTGTGGTCGCGGCGCTGGTGCTCGGTCTGACGGGAACCACCTGGCAGGCGATTCGCGCGGTCAACGCCGAAAGGGTTGCTCACGAGCGCGCACAAGCGGCTTTCGAGAACGCCCAGACGGCCGAACAACAACGCTCCAAGGCAATCGCCGAGCGGGACGCCAAGGAAAAATCGCTCGCAGAACAGGCTGCCCAGCGTCAGCGGGCGGACAAAGAGCGAACGCGGGCCGACGAAATAGCGCTCATTTCCGAAGCGGTCAACGACTTTCTCATCAATGACATTCTGAAACCGTTTCCCCATTGGGGATTGAGCAGTCAACCCGTGGGCGTGGCGCCTACCCTGGTTGAGATTCTCGAACGCTCTGCAAAACGAGTCGGAAGCCGATTCCAAGAACAGCCTTTGGTCGAGGCTCGCGTGCGGAGCGCCATTGGCTGTTCATTGCTCGAATTTGGGAAATCGAAAGAGGCGGCCGAACAACTGGAAGCATCGGTGCGGCTCTTCCGCCAAGCCAACGAGGACAAGGACGAGGCCCAAGGGAAAACCTCTGGGTCGAGCGACCCACAATTGGCGACGACGCTCGTTGCGCTTGGCAGGGCTCACCTCAGCGCGGATCGGCCAACCGACGCCGAGCCTCTCTTCAGGGAAAGCCTGAAGATCAGTGAAAAATTGGGCGAGAACAATCGGTTCTCCCTGTTGATTCTGACCGACCTGGCCTCTGCGTGCCGGCTGCAAGGTAAGCACGCCGAGGCGATCGAGCTAACCGAAAAGGTTCGAGACGCCCATGTCATCCAATTGGGCGCTGATGACCCATCGACCCTGACGACGGTTTGGTATCTGGCCCTGGCATACGAGTCCGCCAACAAACATCCGCAAGCGATTGAATGCTTTGAGCAGGCAGCCAGCGGTTTCGAGCGGCGAAAGTTTCAGGATCCTTTCGCCCCAGACGCCGTCCGAAGTCTGGTCGAGGCCTATGAGCGAATCCACCAGTTTGAGCAGGCGGAGGCTTGGCGGCGGAAAGGGTTGGCGGTCCTCAAAGAGCGATTCGGGGCGCAGTCGGCTGAATATGTCAGGGAACTTGCACTTCTAGCGTTCAAGCTCCTCCAGCAAAGCAGATGGTCCGAAACCGAACCGCTGCTTCACGAGTGCCTGGCCATTCGCGAGAAAATACAGCCCGACGAATGGAGTACGTTTGGCACTCGCTCCATGCTC
Source organism: Pirellulales bacterium (assembly GCA_022842745.1). Lineage (GTDB taxonomy): Bacteria > Planctomycetota > Planctomycetia > Pirellulales > JALHPA01 > JALHPA01. Next base: position 3,769 of record JALHPA010000102.1, on the reverse strand, counting down.
GGAGGCTGCCTGATGAGCCAAGGGAAATTCGCCGATGCGGAGCCACTGCTGCTAAGCGGCTACGAGGGAATGAAACAGCGCGAGGCGAAAATCCCCGAGCCGGCCAAGGCCCGCCTTGTGGAAGCGCTCGACAGGCTCGTCGAGCTTTACACCGCGATCCAGAAGCCCGATGAAGCAACCAAATGGCGCGCCGAGCGCGCAAAGTACCCGCCGCTGGCGACGTCGGCCACCACGAGCAAGTAACTGCATTCCGTCCTCCGCTAACGGGGCCACTCCGCGGGCAGGTCCAACGGTCGCCTGCCTGCAAAGCGCCAACTTGATCCGTCTTCCTCTCGGTAGCCAGACTTACGGCGATGGCGGCACTCGAATCGCCGGAAATGGCCACGTTCCTGATGGGAAACGGGCTGGATTCCACCTCCCCAGTCATGGAACAATAGACGCACGGTTGACCCTCCGTTCCTCTCTTGCGAGGCTTAAATGTTCCACCCAAGTTCTCGTCGTCGGCGGTTCTTTCTGGCAGGCATTCCGTCCATTGGCGTGTTCCTGTTGACCGGCTGCCAGCCAACTTCACTTTCCCCCAATGGGCTGTCGTCGAAAGCGAGCGCCAAGGGAGTCCCCTCTCTTTCCGCCGCGAAAGCCGATCCCGCGGCCGACATCCCCCCCGCCCCGTTTTACTCGGTCGCGCAGTACGACGACGCCCGGGATCCCGCCGCTGACCTGGCCGCCACGCTCTCTCGGGCCAAGAGCGAGAACAAGAGGGTTATGCTTCTGGTCGGGGGCGACTGGTGTCCCTGGTGCAAGCGAATCTCGAACTACATGTCCACCAACGAGAAAATACGCGACCTCGTCGAGAAAAACTTCGTCGTCATGAAAGTCACCTATCCGGGCGAACACGCGGAAGCGTTCCTGGCCGCGTATCCTAAGTGCGAAGCCTATCCGCACCTTTTTGTCCTCGACAACCAGGGACAGCTTTTGCGTTCGCAGGGGACGGGCGAGCTGGAACAAGGCTCGGGATACGACGACGACCGCTTCGCCCGATTCCTGACCGCCGCATCCGCCAAGGGGGGTTAGCAACGGCGCGGAGTCTGTCCGCGATCACAGCCCCCTGGGGCGACGTTGATCAGGCGTCGGAGCGGTCTCGCCGATTCGCCTGCCACCGGCCGCCTCTCTTCGCGATCGCCGGATCGCCGGCCGTTGGACCGTTTTTGGCGTACCGTCAAAATCCCTGGCCCGCTATTCTTCCGCCGCCGTGGCTCTCTTCGCCCGTTTCAAGAACCGAAAAGCATGCCGTCCCGTGGTGACACTCGATTCCGATCCTCGTAGCAATTACCCAACCTCGCCGACTCTGACTTGCTTACTCGCCCGCTTCCTAACGGCTTTCCATTTGACCTTGCCGCTCAGTCGCTGGGCGGCCTTGGGGATAGTGTGCGTCCCATACACTATGCCCTGTCGCGCGCAGTCGTCAGCTCCTCCGGCCAGATCGACCGCCGCCGGGTTGAACGGCGCTCGCTTCCATTCTCCGCAATCCACTATCCGCCAGTATCGCGACGCCGTCCTCCATCGCCGCTGGCGGGACGAATTCGAATGCTATACCGACCAACTCAAGTCCCGCTTCACATGCGATGTGGTGCTCTGCACTCGTGAAATGCAAGATGCTGCGGATCTCTCGACCCAGGTGAAACGGACGTTTGAGAAATTCCGCGTCCCCGAGGATTTGCTCGAACGGTTTCCTTCGCTGCGATTGACCCGCCGACCGGACCAAAGCGAAGCTGAGTTCGACCAGGCGATCCAAGACCAACTTCGCCAGCGAGCGCATCGTCTTGAATGCTGGGAACGCGAAGTCTATCCGCAGGATATCGACTGGGCGGGCCTGATCGACGCCCTCAAGCCGCTGTACCGAGAAAACTATCGTCGTCACCAAGGTCACGACGACCACCCCAGCCAGAACGGACTGGTATTCCATCTCGATTATCACACCTACGATCCGGCAATGGATCTTCGCACCACCAAGGACCGATCCGACGGTTCGATCGTCGCTCGGCTTCGCGATCCCCGGATTGTCGTGGGGATGCGTAATGACTTGGACGTCGCGGCGCGAAAGGCACCCTCGCCAGGACGTCGGCCCCGGATGGCGCGGCTCGAAGCGGCGCCCTTTCGCGGCGGCGCAAGCCGTCCAGCGGAGAGGATCTCGCTGGTTCGGCTGCCCGACGGCTGGAAAATCGCTGCGGTCCCCTACCGCTAATGCCGCCTGCCTGCTTCCGCGGTTCTCCGACGCCGCGACATCCCGCTCCGTTTCTCCCCCCGCGCAAGCGACTGGCCACTCGTCCTTCGATCGGCACCGCCGAACCGCTATCCTAGCCCAAGGCACTCGTTGATTTGCGTGCCATCGGCTTCTATGCTTGAGGTGGGTTTTGCATGAGGAGGTCGACATGGGTTCCACCCCTGTTCTCGGCGATATCGAAATTCTCTCCGACGTCATGAATTGCGGGACGCCTGATTTTGAAACGGGTGCTGCAAGAGCTGTGTTGTGTCTCGGGTTTTCGGAATCTCAGAAGTCTCAAATGTCGGAACTCGCCGACAAGCACAATCGAGGTCAACTCTCGCCAGCGGAATACGAGCAAATGGAGAGTTATCGCCGCGTTGGGAATTTCCTGGCGTTGTTGCACGCTCGCGCTCGACTTTCTCTTAAGCGCGCCGGCCAGCCTTCTGGGTAGATCGGCCCATGGATGCCGGACTTCGCCGACTTGTTTTCGAACGCGCATGCGGCCATTGCGAATATTGCACGATGCCCAGTGAGTGGGATCCTTTGCCCTTCTGTATCGATCATATCATCGCCCAGCAACATGCGGGTCCCACGATCGAGTCCAATCTGGCCCTCTCCTGTTTTAGCTGCAATACCTATAAGGGGCCGAACATCGCGGGGCTCGATCCTGAGAGTGGTCTGCTCACCCGCTTATTCCATCCGCGCACGGACACCTGGATAACGCATTTCGATTGGATGGGTCCGGTTCTTCAAGGTAAGTCGCCCATCGGTCGCGTCACTCTTCAGTTGCTTAACATCAACGAACCTGTGCGAGTCGAGCATCGTCGTTTGCTGATGCAGGATGGCGTTTTCCCGGGACGGCTCACCGGTTGACAGAGTCATTCCGGATAGCACCCTGGTCTGATTCGGACCGTGGCGGCGATAGAATAAAACTGGAACGTTACAGGAACCTGCCCGACGGCTGGAAAATCGCTGTGGTCCCCTACCGCTAATGCCGCTTCCCTGCTTCCGCGGTTCTCCGACGCCGCGACATCCCGCTTCGTATCTCCCTCCTCGCAATCCACTGACCTCTCGTCCCTCGATTGGTCCCGCCGAACCGCTATTCCCTGAGGTTTACAACCGCGACAGCCCCTGATACGATGCTCTCCCAAGCCTCCCTACCGCATTCAAAGCGGCCTGCGGCTTCTAGTTACGTCGGATCGTTACCTCGGAAATACGACCGCCCCCGCGTTCGGCGAAGGATCGTTCGAGCATGCGTAATCTGCCGGTCCATTGGTACGAGGGGCTGTTCCTGCGGCCGCAGCATCTGCAGGCAGCCGACCGCTACTGGACCGAGCTGCTCCAGACCTCCGAGCAATGGGACCGGCCCTACAACTACGGCCTGCACGCATTTGAGCACTCCCGCGAGGCCTTGGCCAACTACCAGTTCCAGGTCCACGTCCTCTCCGCGCGGATGCGCGACGGTACGCTTGTCTCCCTCGAGTCGGGCAGTGAGCCGGACCGCCT
>JALHPA010000101.1 GCA_022842745.1 Pirellulales bacterium | reverse complement strand
GAAGGGCAGTGCGGGCGACCTTGGTGGGATCGATGACCCCGGCCTTGACCAGGTCTTCAAAGACATCGGTCGCGGCGTTGTAGCCGACGTTCCCCTTGGCTTCGAGCACCTTCTCGCAGATGATGCTGCCGTCCTGGCCGGCGTTGTTGGCGATCATCGTCAACGGGGCACGGCAGGAGCGGAGGACGATGTTGTAGCCGACCTGCTCATCGCCGGCGAGGTTTTCCGCCTTGAGGGAGGAAGCGGCACGCAGCAAAGCGACGCCGCCGCCAGGGAGGATCCCTTCTTCGACCGCGGCCCGAGTGGCGTGGAGGGCATCCTCGACGCGGGCCTTCTTCTCCTTCATTTCACTTTCGGTGGCCGCTCCGACGTTGACCTTGGCGACTCCGCCGGCGAGCTTGGCGAGGCGCTCTTCGAGCTTCTCGCGATCGTAGTCGCTGGTGGAGTTTTCGATCTCGCGGCGGATCTGGTCGATGCGGGCCTTGATGTCGCCGCTCTTGCCGGCGCCTTCGATGATGGTGGTGTTGTCTTTATCCACCAGCACCTGCTTGGCGCGGCCGAGATCGGCAAGCGTGAGGTTTTCCAGCTTGATGCCGAGGCTCTCGAAAACCGCCGTGGCGCCGGTGAGGATGGCAATGTCCTCCATCATGGCCTTGCGGCGGTCGCCGTAACCAGGGGCTTTGACGGCGCAGACCTGGAACGTGCCGCGGAGACGGTTGATAACGAGGGTCGCCAGGGCTTCCCCTTCGACCTCTTCGCTCACGATCAACAGCGGCTTGCCGGAATTGACCACGGCTTCGAGCAGGGGAACCAGTTCCTTGACGTTGGAAATTTTCTTTTCGTACACCAGGACGTAGGCGTCTTGGAGCTCGGCGGTCATTTCCTGGGGATTGGTCACGAAGTACGGCGACAGGTAGCCGCGGTCGAACTGCATGCCTTCGACCCACTCCGTCTCCGTCTTGAGGCTCTTGCCTTCGTCGACGGTGATGACGCCGTCCTTGCCGACGCGGTCCATGGCATCGGAGAGAATTTCGCCGATTTCCGGGTCGTTGTTGGCGGCGACGGAAGCGACCTGGGCCATTTCCTTCTTGCTCTTGATCGAGATCGACATCTTCTTGAGCTTGTCGGTGATGTCGGAAACGGCCTTCTCGATGCCGTTCTTCATATGGATGGGGTTGACCCCGGCGACCACGGCTTTCAGACCTTCGTTGAAGATCGCTTCGGCCAGAACGGTGGCGGTGGTGGTGCCGTCGCCGGCGACGTCGCTGGTCTTGCTGGCGACTTCGCGGACCATGCGGGCGCCCATGTTTTCATAGACGTCTTCCAAATCGATTTCCTTGGCGACGCTGACGCCGTCCTTGGTGACGGTCGGGGAGCCGAAGCTCTTTTGCAAAATCACGTTGCGGCCTTTGGGGCCAAGCGTGACCTTGACGGCGCGGGCGAGTTTGGAAACCCCGCGGCGCATCGCCTCGCGGGCTTCCTGGTCGAATGCAATCATCTTTGCCATGCGTTACTCTCCTGAAAGAAACCTTGTGTGCTTGCGATTATTGGGGTGAACTGGGCCGAGGGACGATTGTCCGCTGCGGGTGATCCGGCGCAACGAGTTAGTCCTCGATCACGGCCAGAATGTCGTCCTCGCGCATCAGGATCAGTTCCTGATCGCCGATCTTGAAGTTTTCGCCGGCGTAGCTGGTGAAGACCACGCGATCGCCCGGCTTGACCTGAAGCTGGTTGCGGGTGCCGTCGTCGAGCAAGCGGCCGTCGCCGACGCTGATGACCGTACCGCGAGCGGGCTTGTTCTTGGCCGTGTCTGGCAGAAGGATGCCGCCGGCGGTCTTGGCCTCCGACTCTTCACGCTCGAGAACCACCCGGTCCCCCAGGGGTTGGAGCTTGATCGACGCGGGGCTGGCGGGCTTTTTCTTGGGCTTTGCAACTGTGGACATGAATCGTATTCCTCCGGTTCAACAAATCGGATGACGGGCGACGCGCCGCTCCCACGGCGGCCGTTTGGACATTTTCGACATGGCGCCCATCGGCGAGAGGCTCGCGCGAGGCATCTGCCAAATTAGGGTCTGGCCCCAGATCCCAAGGGTCGGAAAAGCAACTGCCGCGCCAAGCGGGGGATTATTCTCCAAGTTGCTGGCAAGTATGCATTTGCGTCAACGATGCCAGCTGGAACGAGGGGACAATTTGGCGGCGGTGGCAGTATCTGGCCTCTGGAGAAGGGCGGTCCTGTCAATTTGGCAGCGGAGCGGAAACGGGTCGGATCGGGGGGATTTTTAGGCAGGCGACATGCCAGTCGCCGAAAAGAAGATTGAAGCTGAGAATGTGGTGGGGAGAAAGGCTGCTCCGGCGGGAGGGGTGCGGTTAGAATAGGAGAGTTCCAGGAACTTTGGCCGTCAATCGAGCCGCAGCCCGAGCGGTTTTGGTGCTCGTTGACGGACCGGACCGAGTGGACTAAATTCGGCGTTTGCAATGACTTTCCCTTTCTGCGTCTCCGCCGGGACCGATCTGCTTGCCGAGCGCGAGCGCCGAGCCTCCGGTTTTCTCTGTTAGGAGGACTTTTCATGCCCCTGTTCGAAGTTGAGACTGACGCGCATATCATCATCACCTGGGCCGCCGACGAGCCGAGCGCCACGCGAGTCGTGACCGACGCTTATCCCGGCGAGAAGGTGATTCGCATGACCAAGCGTCCGCGGGACACCTGGGTGATCAGCAAATCGGCGTTGGGAATCGCCAGCCGATTCGATCCGTGCAACACCGCTCGGGATTGCCTGGCGAAGGCCGCCGGAGACAAAGTCCACGCGATTCGACTTTACATGCACGAGACGGGGACCGATTTGGAACGCGCGCGGAAAGTGATCGAATCGAACATGGTGATGGGCTGGTAGAAAGCTCGGTGCCTGTGACACGCGAGAGGCGGAACGGTTTGCCGCCGGCTTGAATGGTTAGCCGCCGGCGCGACCCAGCCGGCGGAGCACGGCGGGCCAGTCCGACGTATTGACTACGTCGTCCTTGGTAAGTCCCGCGCGGCGCGCTTGCAGAACGCCGAACCGCATGGCGTCTAGACCGGCGGTGGAATGGGCGTCCGTGGAAATGACGATGGGGACGCCATGCTCTTTGGCCGCGGCGCAGGCCAGGTCGTCCAAGTCCAGGCGCTTGGGGCTGGCATTCAGCTCCAAAAATTTTCGGTAGCGGACCGCGGTTGCGTAAACGGCATCGAGGTCGACTTCGTACGACTTGCGGATATTGATCAGGCGGCCGGTCGGATGGGCGATCGCGCAGACGGCGGGATGGGAGAGGGCGTCGACGATGCGGCGGGTGATCTGCTCGCGGGGTTGATTCTGGCCGTAGTGAACGCTGGCGACGACCCAATCGGCGAGGGCCAGGGTCGAGTCGTCGAGATCCAGGGGGCCTCCTTCCAGGATATCGACTTCGACCCCCTTCAAGACGCGAAAGCCCTTGAGCTGGTCATTCAACCGATCGATCTGGTCCCATTGCCGCTTGAGCCGGTCCGCGTCGAGTCCGTTGGCCATGCTGACCCGTTTGGAATGGTCGGTGATTGCGATGTAGGCCAGGCCGCGTGCCTGCGCTGCGGCGACCATTTCGGCGAGGGAGCTGCGGCCGTCGGATTCGGTGGTGTGCATGTGCAGGTCGGCGCGGAGATCCGACAGCTCGATTAGGCGAGGAAGTTTTCCAGAGTCGGCCCACTCGAATTCGCGCCGCCCCTCGCGCAATTCGGGAGGGAAGAGGGGGAGACCAAGCGCCGCGTAGACTTCGGCTTCCGTTTTTCCGGCGACTATTTTGCCCGCCGTCGGGCCTTTGGCGTCGGGATCGGTAACACGGAAGACGCCGTATTCGTTGATACGCAGACCGCGATCCTTGGCCCGGGCACGCACGACGATGTTGTGCTCCTTCGAGCCGGTGAAATACTGGAGCGCGGCGCCATAAGACTCGGCGGGGACGATGCGCAAGTCGATCTGCAGACTCGTCGCCAGGCGGATCGACATTTTTGTGTCGCCGCGGCCGAGGACGGCGTCCAAGCCGGGAAATTCCGCGAAGCGATCCATGACGGGGGTCGGGTCCGCGGCGTCAATCAGGATATCCAGATCGCCAACGGTCTCTTTGCCGCGGCGATAGCTGCCGGCGATCTCCAGTTGGCGGATTTCCTGGCAGGGAGCGAAATGCTCGCGAATTTGACGAGCAAAATCGTCGGCCACCGCCCAATACAAGCGGTTGGGCTGGACGGTGGCGGCGAATTCCATGCCGGCGAGAATGGCGGCTTCGGTCTTGGCGCCGAAACCCTTGAGCGCGCGGACTTGTTCGGCGAGGCAGGCGGTGCGGAGCTGATCGAGCGAAGCGATTTTCAGCTCGCGATACAATGCGGCCGCCTTCTTGGGACCTAAGCCGGGAATGCGCAGCATGTCGAGCGCGCCGGCGGGGTACAACGCGCGGAGCTCCTCCAACAGCGGGAGTTTTCCCGTGGCGAGCAAGTCCCGCAGTTTGGCCGAGAGGTCGGCGCCGATGCCTGGGATGTCGGTCAATTTGCGGTTCTCGTCGGCGGCGATCCGCGCGAGCGGCTCGGAGAGGCCCTGGACGGCGCGGGCGGCATTGCGATAGGCGCGGACCCGAAAGGCATTGGCGCCTTGGAATTCGAGCAGGTCGGCGACCTGATCGAGAACCTGAGTGACTTCGGCGTTGGTCATGGACGAGGCAGGCTGTGCGGCGATTGGAATGCTTTGCGGGGGGGGGCGGAGGATCGGGGTTAGGGCGCGGTCAAACGTGTAATTCGACGATGTCCTTGTCGTGCAAGAGATGGTCTCCCTTGACGACGGATCCGTCGTGAACGCCATGCCCCCAGATGCGGGCGTGTTTCAGATTGGCGGCCAGGTCCTTGTGGACCAAGGCGGCGACATCGGCCACGGTTCCGCCCTGCCGCAGGGTGAAGGGCTTATCAAAATCGGCCTGTTTGTGGGTGGGGAGTTTGGAATAGACGCGGATCACGCCGAGCGCCTGAAAGATCGCGGTGCGGAGCGATTCCAGATTCTGGCCGCCGGCCGCCGAGATAGGGAATTCCTGCAAGTCGAGCGGGCAGAGTTCATGGAGCAATTCCAGTCGTTCGGCGGCCTCGGCAAGGTCGATCTTGTTTGGGACGAGGAGCGTTTGGGTGTAGGAAATGCCGACGTCCTCTTCGTCCAGGGAGGACATTCTGGCCAAGCGGGTCTTGGTGGCGGACAGTCGGTCGAGCAGTTCCTGGAGCTGTTCGATGCCGTCGTCGGAGCCGAGGTCGACAAGCAAGAGGACCAGGTCGGCCGCGCGAATCAGGCCGTGCAGATAGGACTCGAAATAATCCCTGGTGATCGGAGGAGTATCGACCAATTGCACCATGACGTCCTCCCAGGGCATCATTCCGGGGAGGGGGGCACGGGTTGTGAAGGGATAGGGGGCGATCTCGGGCTTGGCGCGGGTGAGGCTGGCGAGCAATTGGCTTTTGCCGCTGTTGGGGCCGCCAAGCAGGATGGCGGTTCCAGCGCCTTGGCGGGGAATGCGGACGCCGGGGGCGGACTTGGGGGCTTTTTTTTCGGCTTCGAGTTCTTTTTTCGCCCGGCTGATTTTCTGTTTTAGCTCGGACTGGAGTTTCTCGGAGGCTTTGTGTTTGGGCATTTCCCGCAGCATGACTTCCAGCCAGCGGACTTCGTCGGCGGTGGTCAAGGCGCGGCGGTATTCTTCTTCGGCCTTGTGGTACTGGGGGGTGAGGTTGGTAGCCATGACACGACGCGCCAGAAGGAAATTTGAAATCGAGGATTTGAGTCTAGGGGGGAGACCGCCGGTGAGCCAGCCCCGGCGAATCATGTGTTTTGGCGAGGGCTGTTCGGGCCGGGTGTGCGGCGGGAGGAGGTCGGCACGTTGACGAATTGTCCTGGGTGGGATTCAATGCACGCGAGCGGCATGGAGAGCCACATTCATCCCATTTTGTCACGGTCATGGCCAAGCATATTTTCGTCACGGGTGGGGTCGTCAGTTCGCTGGGCAAGGGACTGACGAGCGCGTCGATCGGCATGTTGCTCGAGGCGCGGGGGCTGCGGGTGCGGATGCAAAAGCTCGATCCGTACATCAACGTCGATCCGGGGACGATGAGTCCCTACCAGCACGGCGAAGTGTACGTGCTGGACGACGGCAGCGAGACGGATTTGGACCTGGGGCACTACGAGCGGTTCACGAACAGCCCGTTGACGCGGGATTCGAATTACACGACCGGGCAGATTTACCTGTCGGTGATCAACAAGGAGCGGCGGGGCGAGTTTCTAGGGAAGACGGTGCAGGTGATTCCCCACATCACCAACGAGATCAAGGCGGTGATCCGCAAACTGGCGGAGCCGGGGGTGGACGTGGTGATCACGGAGATCGGCGGAACGGTAGGGGATATCGAAAGCCAGCCGTTCTTAGAGGCGATCCGGCAATTTGCGTTGGACGTGGGGAAGGAGAACTGCCTGTACATGCACCTGACGCTGGTGCCGTATTTGAAGGCGGCGGGAGAGTTGAAGACGAAGCCGACGCAGCATTCGGTGGGGCTGTTGCGGCAGATTGGGGTGCAGCCGGATGTGTTGATCTGCCGGACGGAGCGTTCGCTGGACCGAGAGGACCGGGAAAAGATCGCGCTGTTTTGCAATGTGCCGTTGGAGGCGGTGATCGAGGAAAAGGACAAGGACTTTTCGATTTACGAAGTGCCGTTGAGCCTGGTCGAGCACCAGTTGGACCAGTTGATCGTCCGCCGGCTGGGACTGACGGCGGGAGAACTGGAGCTGGACGATTGGCGGGATTTGCTGCACCGGCTGCGGAATCCGGAGCACGAGGTGTCGATCGCGGTGGTGGGGAAGTACGCCGAGCATCGGGATGCGTACAAGAGCATTTACGAGGCAATCGACCATGCAGGAATGGCGCGGCGAGCGCAGGTGCGGGTGCAGAGCATTCAGAGCGAGCTATTGGAGGAAGAAGGGCCGGAACGGCTGTTGAGCGGCTTTGACGGGCTGTTGGTGCCTGGGGGGTTTGGAGAGCGGGGGATCGAAGGGAAGGTGGATGCGATTCGATTTGCGCGCGAGCGGGGGATACCGTTTTTGGGGATCTGTTTGGGGATGCAGTGCGCGGTGATCGAGTTTGGCCGGCACGTCGTGGGATTGGACGGCGCGCACTCCACCGAATTCAGCAAGGATACGCCGCATCCGGTGATCTGCATGCTGGACGAGCAGAAGTCGATTACGGACAAGGGGGGGACGATGCGGCTGGGTGCGCAGGAGGCGCGGTTGGCGACGGGGAGCCGGGCCGCGGCATGCTACGGCCGGCCGGCGATCTGGGAACGGCACCGGCACCGGTACGAATTCAACAACGTGTACCGGGCACAGTTCGAATCACTCGGGATGACGATCTCTGGCGCGAATGCGGATGGTTCCCTAGTGGAAATCGTGGAGATTCCTGGCCACCCGTGGTTCGTGGCGGTGCAGTTCCATCCGGAGTTCAAGAGCAAGCCGACGGCGGCGCACCCGCTGTTTTCGGGATTTATCCAGGCGGCGATCGAGCGGAAGAAGGCGGGCCTGTGGACGGCGGCAGCGGGTTCTTGATCGGCGGTTGAACCTGCAGAAACCGAAGGGCTGGTGGATGTCATTGTCGATGTTCGTGTTCCGCGGTCGACTTCCGACGTCGCTCCCCGACGACGTACTAGCGTTTATAAGCCGCAGTAA
>JALHPA010000100.1 GCA_022842745.1 Pirellulales bacterium | reverse complement strand
GACGAGCCCACAGGACTGCCGGGGGGGATAACGAAAGCGGTAGAGCAGGGAGGATGCGCCTAGGAGGGCGAGGAGGAGGGAGGACGGCTCGGGGATGGGTTCGGAGGGCATGCCGGGGCGGATGGAGCCTAGGGTCGGATCGGGTAGCGCGCCGGGGGAGAGGAACTCGACGGGGCCGGTGGTGAGGACGTGAGAGCTCACATCCGGGCGCGAGGTCGGGAATTCGCCCCACGTCTTCCTGTGATCAGGGTCCAATCCGTCCTGGTAATACAGCAAAGTTCCGAGAGTCATGACTGGACGGTCATGAAACACTGCATAGTCTACAACATCAAACAATGTCTTACCGTGACCTCGAACCGCAAATCCATCGATCCGTACTTGGAAAGACGAAATCAGGACCTCCCAACCTGTCGCGCTGAATGGCTGGGATTCGGAGTTCAACTGTCCGGCGATGTAATGAGGATAATCGCCTCCCCTCCACCATAGAAGATCAGCGGATGTCGGTAGTTGCGCGAGTCTTATTTCGCGGTATGTCTTTGTTCCTCCCCAATCATGGACCGAGTCTAAATTCCAGTCAGCTCCGGTTCCGACTTTAGCATCTGCGCGATCATTCACATTGAAACCGCGTCGGGCCGAGACTATGCCTTGGCCATTGCCCGAAAATGCGCCGCCGGCGACTTGTTGGCTGTGAATGGCGACTAGGCCGTTGCCGAAGGAGTCGTCGGTGAAGATTTCGTTGCCTTCGATGCGGCCCCAGAGTTGGAGTTCGTGGAGGCCGGGGGTGGCGGGTTTGGATTTGGAGCCGTCGGCAAAGCGGAGGTCGTAGTAGAAACCGGCGCTCGCGGGGAGCGGTTGGGCAACGAGGCAAGTAGCGACCGCCAGGATGGTCCAGAGGAGACGCTGGGGGCGCGGGAACGGTCGATCTAGGAGGGGGGCGTTTGGGATGGAGTTCATATCTTGCCTCCCGGATGGCGGATGGGTGGAGTGGTCGAGGTTCCGCTGTTCTTTTTTTGAAAGTGCAATTCTCGTGCGACGAGCTGCGGCGATCGGGTGCCCGCGGGGGGACGCGGCTGATAGACTGATTGTATGCCGCCGCGGCGGGGTATCCGAAGAGGAGTTCGTTCGAATGGTGAGGGGGCAGTGTGCGAAAGAGCGCGCTGGGCGGGCGAAATAGCCCTGGCAAATGGCGAGGCCAAGATGGAGACGGCAGTTGTGACGAGCGACACCGAGAGATCCGACAACCGGGCCAGTGGGGAGGGGACGGCGCAGAAGGCCGCTTGGGAAATTCGATTGGCCGAGGTGTTTGAGTTGATGCGCGAGATTAGCCTGCAAACGGAGCCGCAGGCGATGGTGAAGGCATATGGGGAGCGGGTGGCGAAGCTGTATCCGGTGGACCGGCGGATTTCGTTGAGCCGGCGTGGGTTAGTGTGGCCGCAGTATCGCGTCACGCGATACAGCGAATGGCAGGAGGAGATCGACCCGTGGAAGGAGCCGCAGAAATTGCCGTTACTGTCTGGGGGGCTATTGGCGGAGCTGATTTATGGGAATGAGCCGCGGATTATCGACGACTTGCAGTTGGCGGGGGACGATCCGGCGGGGCCGTATCTGGCGGGGCAGCGGTCGATCATGGCGATTCCAATGTTCGACGGGGGACAGGCGTTGAACATGGTGGTTTCGAGCATGAGCACTCCAGCGGGTTTTGACCGGGAGCGGTTTCCCGACCGGGTGTGGCTGGCCAATTTGTTTGGCCGGGCGACGCAGAACTTGGTGTTGCGGAAGGAGATATTTGAGGCGTACCGGCTGGTGGACCGGGAGCTGCGGGTGGTGGGGGAGATCCAGCGGTCGCTATTGCCCAAGGAGGTCCCGCAGATAGCGGGGCTGGACGTGGCGGCGTTTTATCAGACTTCGCAGCAGGCGGGGGGAGATTATTATGACTTCTTCCCGTTGGCGGACGGCAAATGGGGGCTGTTGATCGCGGACGTGAGCGGGCATGGGACGCCTGCGGCGGTGATGATGGCGATCACGCACAGCATCGCGCATTTGTATCCTGGGGATCCGGGGCGGCCGGGGGAGCTATTGGAGTTTGTGAACCGGCATTTGGCGGGGCGATATTTGACGGAATCGAGCGCATTCGTGACGGCGTTTTACGGGATTTATGATCCGCGGGAGAGAACGCTGATGCACTCCAGCGCCGGGCACAATCCGCCGCGGCTGCTGTCGCAGGGGAGCGATACGGTGATTGGGTTGGATGGGAATGGGAACATGCCGATGGGGCTGGCGGTGGATACACGCTACGAGGACTCGACGGTGAAGTTGGAGGCGGGGGACGAGATCTTGCTCTACACGGACGGGGTGACGGAGGCGGCTTCAGCGAGCGGCGAGATGTTTGGTACGGAGAGGGTGGACCGAGTGCTGGTCGCGACGCGGGGCCGATCGTCGGCGGAGTCGGTGGCGGCGATCGTGGCGGAGTTGGAGAAGTTTACTGGGGATGCTCCGGTGAGCGACGACCGATCGCTGGTGGCGCTGCGGCTGAGTTGAGGGGGCGGACTACACGAGGTGTTGATCTTCGAGGATCTGGTAGTGTTGTGTCTCCATGTACATCGACTTTCCGGCGCAGTCTCGCATCTTCTGCAAAAGCTCGGAACTCGCCGGCTGGTCAAGTCTAATTCTTCCGGCCTTATATCGGTTTTCCAGCGTCGTCAGGCTGCCAACCTGTGCGCCGTAGAAATACACGCACGTTTGGTGCTGCACGAAGGGATGCTCGCCCGGATTGACGATGCAAGCTGGATCGTTCTCCGCCTCAGCGGGACGGTCCGCATGGTAGCTCGTAAAGTTGACGTAAAGAATTCGGCTGTCGTCAATTTGCGGCTCAGAAATGATGAACCAAAGATGCTTGGGGGCCTCTGTGAGCACCCAGAAAGCTGTCCCTGCATAAAACACGATTTCGCTCCGCGCTAGGGTCACGAGTCTATTGACAGACCGCCATTCTTTCCCTAGAATTCCGTAATTGTCCGATCTTCTCCGGTTTGGCGTAGCTACTCCGAAATGGAACTTGCAATTCCAGTTCACGCTACGCAAATCCCTTAGGCAGCGTCATTTCTTGTGACAGCTGGCCATCTCTTGGTGGAAGCTGTCGTTTCTGCCACGCCGAATTGTAACAGCATGGTGAGTGGCTGTAAATGCGCTAAGGATATCAGATTATGAAGCGGCCATTCCAATTCGATTTTGAGAAAGCCGTTCAGGCGGTGGCTTTTTTGCTTCGCAGAGAACGGTTCCACCGTATGAATTACATGCGGTTACTCAAAATCCTCTACATCGCGGAACGAGAGTGTCTTCGTGACTCGGGCAAGGCCCTGACCGGCAGCCGCGTTGTCGCAATGAAACGGGGTCCAGTGCTGGAAGAAGTTTACGAGTTGATCCGAAGTCAGCATGTTGAAACGCCCCGATGGGCACAGTTCTTTCAAAAAGAGAACTACGAATTGGTTTTGATTCCTGACCGGGACCCTGGAGTTGGCCGTCTGTCTCGATTTGTGACCGAGAAGCTGGAAGATGTCGCCCAGCGCCACGATCATGATGATGAGTTCGCGATGGTGGACATTGCCCATCAACTTAAAGAATGGCAAATGAACGATCCGGGCAGCTCATCGAAGGAGATCCCGCTGACTGACATTCTTGACGCGATTGGCAGAAGCGACGATCTCGACAGGATCGTTCAAGGCGCTCATGCCGATGCATTAGCGCGCGAATTCTTTGCGACGGAGCCACAAACCAACAGCTAGTGCTGTGTCTGAATAAGTGGAGTGGCTGTCTCTTGCCTCGCCAACTTGGCGGCGCTTATTCCCTTTTTTGAATAGTGGCGGGCGGTCTTTCGAGGGGGCGCGGCTTGAGGTTAAGATAGCCAGTCGGGCAAAGGAACCTGCGGGACATGGACCGGTCATGGCGAACTGGAGCGGGAGCGACTGGGCGATTTTTGGTGTTGCCGCGTTTATCGCGGTGAGCGCTTTGGTCCGGTTGATGGTTGGGCGGAGGAATTCGCTGTTGGCTGAGCTGGAACAGCGGACGGCGGAGGCGCAGCGGAAGAAGCAAGCGGCGGACGTGGGGCGAAAGTAGCCGATTGCCACGGCGGACGACGCCAATTGGTCTGACAGACGCGGGCTGTGTGATGGACCGCGGGGTGGCGAGGGTTCTTTGTTGCACGATCGATGACGAAGTTGTTGTACATTGAGACCGTGGGCTGCCAGATGAACCTGCTCGATAGCGAGCTGGTCGTGGCGAGCTTACGCAAGCAGGGGTATGAGTTGACGGACACGCCTGGGCGGGCGGATACAATTTTGTTCAACACGTGCAGCGTGCGGCAGCATGCGGAGGACAAGATTTACAGCGCGCTGGGGCGGTTGAAGAACGCCAAGCAGCGGCACCCGGAGAAGATCATTGGGGTATTGGGGTGCATGGCGCAGAAGGATCAGCGGAAGATCTTTGAGCGGGCGCCGTTCGTGGATTTAGTGGTGGGGCCGGGGCAGTTGCACCAGATTCCGCGGTTGCTTGAGGAGATTGCCGTGGAACGGGGGCCGCGGTTGGAGGTGAGTCTGGACCGGCAGGCGGGGCGGCGGGACGAGATCGAGCGGAGCTTTGAGAGCTACGATCCGGACCGGGATCCGGAGATGCGGCCGACGCCGTATCAGGCGTTTGTGCGGATACAGATTGGCTGCGACAAGTTTTGCACGTATTGCATTGTGCCAAGCGTGCGCGGGCCGGAGCAGGGGCGCGATCCGGCCCATATTCGGGCCGAGGCGAGGAAACTCGCGGACGAGGGTTGCCGCGAGATCACGCTCTTGGGGCAGACGGTGAATAGCTACCGATTTCGGCATGGGGATGGGCGGGTGACACGGCTGTCGGACCTGTTGGCGGGGCTGCAAGAGATTCCGGGACTGGCGCGGCTGAAATTTGTGACCAACTACCCTAAGGACATGACGGACGACCTGCTCGCAGCGGTGCGGGAACTGCCGAAGGTTTCGCCGTATTTGCATGTGCCTGCGCAGAGCGGATCGAACGGGGTGCTGCGGCGGATGAAGCGGGGGTATACGGTGGAAGATTATCGGGAGATGTTTGGGCGGATTCGCGAGCGGGTGCCGGGGTATGCGGTGACGAGCGATTTTATTGTGGGTTTTTGCGGGGAGACGGAGGAGGATTTTGAGCAGACGGTGGAACTGGTGCGGGAGTGCCGGTTTAAGAACAGCTTTATTTTCAAGTACAGCGAGCGGCCGGGGACCAAGGGGGCGGAGTTGTTCGCCGACGACGTGCCTGAGGAGACGAAACGGCGGAGAAACAACGAATTGTTGGCGATCCAGAACGCGATCAGCGAAGAAGAGAACCAACAATTTCTGGGGCAAACGGTGGAGGTGCTGGTGGAGGGGCCAAGCAAGAACAGCCACCGGCACTACGAAGAGGAGGGGCCGATCTTGCAGCTTACCGGGCGAACGCATTGCGACCGGATCGTGGTATTTGAGGGGAATCGCCGGCAAATTGGCGAACTGCTGCCGGTGACGATCTATGACACCGCTCCGCATACGCTATTTGGCGAGGTCGTGACCTGCGAGGTCGGGCCGCAGGTTTATTCGCTGTCTTAGGGAGGCCTGGGCGATGGCCTCCAGCCGGGAGTCGATTCTTGCCAAGATTCGGGCGCAACAGGTTCCACGCGCGGACTTGCCGGAGCTTGCGCGGGAAGACTGGATTCGGTACGCGGATCCGGCGGACCAGTTTTGCGAGGTATTGTCCGCCGTGGGGGGCCGAGCGGTGCGCGTCCGGGACCACGCAGGGGTGGCGGCCGACTTAGGGGAGTTGGCTGTGTTCCAAGCGGCGCAGCGTATTTGCTCGCTCGTACCGGAGGCTGTCGCGGGGAACGTCGAGTTGGCGGAGGTGGCCGATGCGCATCTGTTGGCGGATGTGGACTTTGCGCTTTTGCCGGGAGAGTTTGCGGTGGCGGAGAATGGGGCGGTGTGGCTGACGGATCGACAGATTCGCCACCGGGTGGTTTGCTTTATCACCCAGCATTTGGCGGTGGTCGTTCCGGCGGACCAAGTGGTTGACAACATGCACGACGCGTATGCGCGGCTGGGGTTGGGTCCCGGGGCGGGGCCTGGCTACGGGCTTTTCATGGCGGGACCGTCAAAGACGGCGGATATTGAGCAATCGCTGGTGATTGGGGCGCATGGGGCGAGGTCGCTTACGGTGTATCTCGTGGGCTGAAACGGCGTGCCTGACAGGGTCAGCGAGGGAGAAGCGGGCGATTCTTAACCACCCATTGGAAGGGTTTGCCGCTTAAAGGCGCTTACGCATAATACTCCGCTGATGGATGAGCGTGGTTCGCGGCGGGACTGAGACGCCGCCGGAAACATGCCATTTTTTGCCTGCCTGTTGCAGTTCCCGCCGTTTTTCCCACCTGAATCGATAGCTTTCGCTGCTGGCGCTTGGTCCTGGGGGAGGACTGGGCGGGTGGCGAACAAGGCGTTCGAGGTTTGTGCGTAGTCGCCGGGGCATGGACGCTCGGACCGACGAGCGATTGACCGGACGTAGCGAGCCGACGGCCAGACTCTGGAGGGTCGTCGGCGCATCACAATGGAGGATCGCGATGTTGTCTCGCGCCGTGCTTTCGGGAGAGTCTATTTTCGGCCGTAAACGCTTTGACGGTAAACCATTGGGGATGGCGGTGGCGTTGGGGATGATGGTTTGCGGCGCGGCGATGAAATCGACGGCGGGGGAGCCGGAAGGGGAAAAATCAGCGGAATCGACGACCGCAGCCGCCGCGGCGGGATCGGAGGCGAAGGGTGGGACGGGGGTTCGGGCAGCGACTGCGCCGCGGCCGATTGGGGAGGAGTTGGAGAGGACGGCGGACGGGCGGGTGCGATTCAGCTTTCACGGTCAGCCGTGGCTGGATGCGCTACGGTGGCTGGCCGAGGCATCGAAGATGACGCTGGATTGGCGGGAGCTGCCAAGCGGGGAACTCAATCTGACGACGCGGAGGAGCTATACGCTGGACGAAGCGAGGGACTTGTTCAACGCACACCTGGCGGTACGGGGGTTTACGCTATTGCGGCGGGGGGAAGTGTTGAGCGTGGCGAAGTTGGAGGGGCTTAACCCGGCATTGGTTCCGCACGTGGAGCGGAAGGAATTGGAGGGGCGGGACGGGCACGAGTTTGTGAGGGTGTCTTTGCCGCTGTCGTCGCTGTTGGCGGAGGAGGCGGCCAAGGAATTCGCGCCCTTGCTCAGTTCGAATGGGAAGCTAACGCCGATGCGGGGGACGAACCAACTGGAAGCGATGGACATGGTGAGCAATTTGCGCGAGCTAGCCGAGATGTTGTCCCGGGAGCAGTCGGCGGAGAGCAACGAGCGATTGATCGTGGAGTTCAAGCTGAAGCACGTGAAGGCGGAGCGGATGGTGGAGAAGCTGCGGGGGCTGTTGGACGTGGAGCGGGGGAGCCGGGGACCGAGCGGGGAGCGGCTGCGGATGCAGATCGAACAGGCGAAGGCGAGCGCCGAGTTGGCCAAAAACCTGGGAAAGGATGCCGCGGCGATGGTGCGGCCGGACGCAAGCGTACGGCTGGTGGCGAACGAGACGGACGACGGAATCCTGGTCCACGCGCCAGCGGACAAGCTGGCGATTATTCGCCGGGCGATTGCGGCTTTGGACGTGCCAGTGCCGGATGAAAAGTCGCTGGGGCTAGCGCCGCGGGACATCAAAATTTATCGCACGGATTCGATCGATCCGGAGGTGATTCGGCGATTGATTAACAATTTGACGGAGGGGGGGAAGTTGGGGGAGGGGACGAGCGT
>JALHPA010000099.1 GCA_022842745.1 Pirellulales bacterium | reverse complement strand
TGAAGATGCTGGACGTGCGCGGCAACGTGGATACGCGATTAAAGAAACTGCGGGACGGGGAATACGACGCGCTGGTCCTGGCGGAGGCCGGTCTCAACCGCTTGGGCCTGCGGGACCAGATTACCCAAGTATTGCCGTTCGAAACGATGCTCCCCGCGGTGGGACAAGGTGCGCTAGGATTGGAGGCGCGGGCAGACGATCGGGCCGTGCGGGCGGCGGTGCAGCAGCTTGACGATTCCGCGTCGCACGCGGCGGTGCTGGCTGAGCGGGGAATGCTGGCAAAATTACTGGGGGGGTGTCTCGCGCCGGTGGGGGCCTGGGGACGGATCGGACCCGATGGACGGCTGTTGCTCCGCGGGACCGTCTTAAGCGCGGACGGGCGGGAGCGCCTGGTCGCGGGGTCGTCGGCGGAAGCGAATGCCGCGGCGGATTTGGGGCGGCGCGTGGCACAACTGCTCTTGGACCAAGGGGCGGGCGACCTGATCCAGAAGTCGCGGCAGCGATGAAAGCTACTGGGCGGCGGACTTGGAGCCGTGCGGCGATCCACCGATGGGAAATCCCTCGGGGAGCGGTCGGCCGGCGGTGGGATAGCCGAGCCGGTGCAACTCGTCGTGCAATGTGCGAAAATCCGCAAAGCTGTCGGGATAGGTCCAAAGCGTCACCGTGACCTCCTCGGGACGATAACGCGACAGCAGCCGGCGGAATTCCGAGTTTTCCGAGAGGGCCTGCCCGGTCGGTTCGCCAAGGTTGCGCAAGACCGGCACGACCTGCCACTCCTTCGAGCGGATGCTGAGTTGCCCGCGCTGCCGGTCGGCGATCATGTCGACGGTATAGCGCATCTCGAAGCCGCGGGTGGGGCCGACGGTCATCACGCGGTCCGAGATCTCATTAATATCGGACATTCGAGAGCGCGTCTCGTCCTTGGCCAGGTCGAAGAGGTCCTCGATCGGAATGAATGCGACCCGTCCGCCGGACAATTGGAAATGGAGCTCCTTGCCGTGGACGGTCTTGCTGATCGGCGTGAAGTACGTTTTGACTTCGCGAGGGGCGGGACGCCGTTGCAGAGCGGCGGCCGTTTCCTGCTCCAACCGGGCCAGCTCGTCTTTGGCTAAAGACAGACGGGTCAGGCGGTCCACCCGTTCCTGTTCCGAGGCGGCCAGCTTGGACCGGCGGGCGGCGATTTCATGCTCCGCGGCGGCCAGCGCGACTCCCAAGCGATCGCGCTCGAGCGAGCGGAATTGAAACTCGCGGGCGACAACGGCTGCCTGCTGGTCCAATTCCAGCACGTCGCGTTCGAGATCGGCGGACTTGGCGGCCAACGCGACCAGTTCGGGAGGGTCGGCGGCGACCTGCTCGATCGATTCCGCCGGGCCGCTATTCTTAGCGCGCACGCCGACCACCATGACCAGGATAATCAAGATGCCCACGATGTTGGTAACGACGTCCAGGAACGAGTCCTGGCCAACGGCTTCGATAGCATCGATCTTGGGGCGGGGCATGGTCAGGGTGGGGAAAAAGGGAGCGCAAGGGGTGTTTCACTAGCGGCCGCGTTATCGCTTGGCGGTGCGGGACTCCTTGCGCCGGACGTCGAAACCGCTGTCGGCCAAAAGCGCCTCTAAGTCCGCGAACCGCCCTTCTCCGCTGGGACCGACTTCCAGCACCAGCTCGGGCCGCCAATACATGCCCCGCCCCGCCAGACCCCAGGTCTTGATTCGCTGCTGGATGTGGTCGACAAGCGGGTCGACGCCGTCCTCGGTGCGGTAGGGAAGCGGAACGGAGTGAGCGGGATCCCCGCGCCGCTCGCCGGCCAGAACGAGGCGATCTCCCTCGCAGAGAATTTGAATCGGGCGGGTGACCGGAATCGAGGAGCGGGCCGACGCGCCAAGTCCCCAGTTCTTGCCGCGTGTCGCGGCCAGGCTTGGTTTGCGATCGGATTTTTGGGCGGACACTTCGATTTGAGACTCGCCGGTAGCGGCGTCGCTGGAGGCGGAACCAGATACTTCGAGCGAGCCCTTGGCGGGATCATCCGTCCGGCGGCGATCGTTGAGGTCGCCGTAGCGGGGTTCTTGACGCTCCGACTCGGCTCCGCCGGCGCCCGCGGTCTGAGTCGGATCGGTCGGCGACTGGGCGGGGCGCTGGCTCCCATCCGACAGAGAAGGCGGTCGATCACTCTTGCCGCCCGATGCGGTTCCTCCGGCCGGATTTGTCCCCGCGTCGGGAGACGACGCAGCGCCGCCATATGTCCTGTTTGGACCGCCAGAAGATGCGAGAGAACCATCCTTGTTAAAAACGTCACTCGCCCGGCCCGGCGCACCGCCCCCAATCCCGGCGTTCGGAGTCCCCGATCCCGACGCCGCGAATCGGCCGCTGCCAACGGGCCGGCCGGACCTGGCATCGGCCGAAGCGCCAAATCCCGTAGAGCGCGGGGAGTTGTTCAGCCGCGGACCTCCTTCTCGCACCAAACCGCCCCCCAGCGGCGAGACCCGGTAGGACTCGCGCGGCCCGTCGCGATAGCGGCGCGGATTGGCCTCGACGAGCCAGGCCATTCGTTCGCGCGCTTCGGCGACGGCGCGCCGCTCCAGTTCCGCCAAGCGTGGGTCGGACGGCGGAAACTCCAAATCCCACTCCGAGTCGATGGTCTGGTAGCCAAAGTCCGATCCCCACGATTGCATGGTTGCCCGCGCGGCGTAATAGGCCTCGATGCCGTCCGGACGGACCAGGAACAGGGGATACGGCTCCGTTTCGGGAGCGGTGGGATCGGCGGCTTGAGACTTGAAGTGGTCGGCCGCGGCGCGAATGGCGGACGGGAGCGGATTTCCTGGTCCGGGGGGGCCGTTGAAGTCGGAAGCGGCCAGTTCAATTCCCTCCGGCTGGATAATTACCCGGTCGGCGCGGCATTCGATGTAAATCGGGCGGCGCTGAGTGCGATTCGGCCCCTCGTAGGCCACGACGGCGTATTTCGGTTGGGCGGTAGCGGCGGCCTCGCGCGCCGCGGCCAGTTGCCCCGCGGCCAGTTCGATTTTTCGCGTGACAGAATCCAGTTCAGCCGCCGCGTTGTCGGCCGCCGTCGATGGATCGACCTCCAACTGCGCGGACAAAACCTGGAGTTCCGCGGCGCGGCGATCAAGCCGGCGGATGTTGTCCTCGACGACGGCCAGGCGCTGCCGTTCGTTAGCCAGATCGACCGCGGTTTTCTGGCGGGAGGATTGGAGCTGCTCGATCCGCCATGCCAGGTCCTCGCGGCGCTGGGTCTGGACCTCGTCGCTGACGGCGTCGCGGTCAGAGCGCGCGGCGGCCGCCTGCAGCCGCGATTGGCGATTGAGCACCACAAGCACGACAATCAGCGCGCCCATGGTGCACAGCAAGACAGCCAAAAACGGAAACAGCGAGATGCCGGGGGATGTATTTCCGACGGGCCGTCTCATGCGGCATGTCCCAGGTGCTTGGGCCGGGAAAGGTCGACGCTGCGCACGTCGCCGGCCGGCAGGCTCCCGAGCCGGGCGGAGAGCAGTTGGATCGCCGCCGCCAGGCTCACCACGGTTTCTTCAAAGTTCTTAGCGCCGGCGAGCGACTGGAGGTTGCGGTTCAAAGTCGTTTCGAGCTGGGATATCTGGTCGGTCGCCTCGACCACCTTCAGCAGGATCTCTCCCTGGCGGCGAAGCTCCATTTGCTGGGTCGCCAGGTGGGCGGAAGTTTTCTCGAGCGACTGTTGAACCACACCCCAGCGATTGACGCTGGCTTCGGCCAAGGACTGTTCGGCCTCGATCAGTCGCTGGGAATGGGCTTTCAGGGACGTATCGAGCGCGCCCGCCAGGGCAGCTTCGATGCGCTGGCCGCTAGCGGCGGTCAATTCGCTCCAGCGGGAGTGTGCAGCGTCGATGGTCGAACGCCACAGCTCCGCCTGCCGGGCAACGAGCCGGTCCGTGTTGGGCAAAATCGCGTCGACCATGCGGCGGACGGCGAGCATCAGGGGATCGTGAGCCACCATTTCGCCGCGGAACCGCCCCAGCAATTCGGCGCTGGCCCGATCATCGACTTCGGCCAGAAGCCGCGACTCCAGCTTGTCCACGAGGAATTGCGTGAACATCAGCACGATCGACAGCGCCAAGGCCAAAGCGGTGGTATCGAACGCCACGCCCAAGCCGCCCGTTACTTCCGGCAGCGACTGTTCCAACTGCTTGGGATTGAGGTTGGCGATGGACATGGTGATGCCGATCACGGTTCCCAAGAACCCCAAGATCGGAATCGCCCAGATCACGATTCGAATGAAGGCATAGCTTTGCGCGACTCGGGCGGCATCGAGTTCGGAGAGGTACTTGAGATCCGCGTCGAGCGTTTCGGCCGAACCCTTGCGGTGGATCGAACGCAGCGCCTCGGTCAGCCGACGGGAAAGATAACTTGGCCCGGAGGGAGGCTGTTTCGACGCCACGAACTCCAGCAGGTAGGCGCAATCGGACGCCGGCTGGCCACCGGAGGGGATCGGGGGCAAAAGAGGGCGCTGCGCTTGGCCCAACTGGGCCGACACATCCAGGGCCTTGATGGCCAGCGCGGAAAGGCCCACGAAGAACATTCCGGTCTCGACATATTCCACCCAATGGCCCGCGAAGTAGCGGAGGACTTCCGGGTGGTTGAGTATTCCGGCTTCGATCGGTGCATAAAATCCGACGGTGAGCATCGCTCCCCACAGCAGCGGGGAGCGAAAGAGCGCGGCGGAGATTTGATTCAGCTTGTTCAACACGCGGCGGTCCTGCCTGCTTTGAAAATTGGGGAGCAAAAAGCGAGCGGCACATCCAGGTTCACGGCGGATCCTGCTAGCATCCACAGCCAGGCCATGTTGGGCCGGTGACGGGGAAACGCACGAGGCAGAATCGACCCAATCGATAAAATCGGCACATTTTGCCGCCGCAATGAAAGAAATTCGGGGTGGCGCGGGCAGAGCGACGCCGGGCATCCGGTGAACCCCGTGAGTGCCCCAAGGAGGCCCTACGATCGACAAACCCGGCAAACATTGCCAAAGTACCGGCGGTTTCGATCCGATAACTACTGTCGCCGAGATTGGGAACTCAAACCCAATCGAGCGGCACTGGTTAAGCGCTGAGCGCCACGCCAGGCGGTCACACACAGAGGACTACGCGCCAAGAATATCCCAGGGGGGGACGTCAGCCCGGAGCTGGCTTTTCGAAGCCGCCCGGGCTGTTTTTGTTTCCCGGGCGACGTTTCTCGGCGAACGCGCCGGGGCCAGAAAGGGCAAGCGTTCCGCGTTGCACCGGCGGCGTTCGACCACTACGGCGACCGGGCGCGTTTCTCGCCCGGCGGATCTCCCTGTTCCAGCCAGGGTGCGTTGAAGGCGGCATGCTTCATGCTTTTGCCCTCGCGCACAAAGTAGCTATAGACGACATGAATCGTGTCGTCGCGCCCTTGAATGACCGCTGGATAATGAAAACTACCTGCGGGGGCCGATTCCAGGTGGCGAGTCCACTTCCAGGTTCGGCCTTCGTCTTCGGAGAGCGACACCGCAAGGCTATTGCGACCGTTGGTCTGATCGTTGTAGACCAGGCACCAGCGGTCGTCGCGTAAGCGCACCCCGTCGACCCCTGCGCCGGGGTTGGGGAGAGACGAGTTGGTGACAGTTCCCCAAGTTTCACCGCCGTCGGTCGACTCGCAGACGCGGATTTTGTCGAAGACTCCGTTCTCGCGCATGTAAGCGACCAGATTGCCGTCCCGTTTTTCGAAGATGGTGGGCTGGATGCTGCCAAACCCGGCCAACGGCGTCGAGGCGCGCCAGGTCGCGCCGCGATCGTCGCTAATGGCAACCAGGCCGGCGGAAAAGGTATCCGAATAGAGCGGCAAGAGAATCCGGCCGGAGCGAAGGACAGTCGGTTTGTTGCGGGGTTGCCAGCCGAGGCGGCTGCCGAGCTTGTCGCCCAGCTTCTGGCGAACGAACTCGGCGGTGACTTTCTCGGGCAGGGCCAGACCGGCAATCTGCTTTTGCCAGCGGGCGAATTCGCGGGTCATGGTGCTTTCAAAGTCTTTCGGCTTGAGGAACAGGCTGCCTTGCCAGCTCCAGCGAATCGGCCCCGCCGATTGGTAGTCCGACGAAACGCGGTATTGCGTCAGACAAGACTCCCAGCTATTGGCCAGGACGACCGGCCAGAAGAGCCAAAGTCGCTGCTCCGCGTCAATGAACAGGGTGGTATTGCAATCCGGAAAACCCGGCGTGTCCACGAGGGGAAAGGATTCGGTCCAGCGGTCCTGACCAGCGCGTTTGCGAGCCCCCAGGACGGCCACGTCGTCGGCGCTCCGTTCGCCGCTGCCCCGATACCACGAGACCAGCAAGTCGCCATTGGGACACTCGACAATGCCAGGGGCGTGGTTGTGCTGCGGATGGAGCGGAAAGACCAGCTCGGCCGCGAAACTTGGAGCGGCGGTAGAATTGGCAGCAGGCGCAGAAGCCGGTTCGGCGGCGGCCGCTGCCAGGCTGCCGAACCCGGCCAATCCGAGGAAGACAAAACGTAACATGGAAGCGCCGTATGGTTCGAGAGAGAAGCTCACGCAGGGAGAGGGCCATGTCCGGCTGAGGAGCAGGACATCCCTTGCAGCCGATGACCGCTGAATTCTACCCACGAACGCCGCCGCTCACGAGCAAAATTGAGCAACGGGAGGCAGGGTGCAATCGCGGGACGGACTACTAAACCGGGACAGCGGCCAGGGAGGGAACAGGAGGCGCCGCCGTTTCCGGTTGCCGGGCATGCAGCTTCAACCAACGGGCGCGGCGGACCCAATAGAACCGCACCGGGAGGAACAGATCGACAACTTCATCAGAGATCAATAGCCCTCCCAGAACGGGAAGGGCCATCGGCGCAAGAATCTCGCCCCCCACCCCGCGAGCGAAGACCATCGGAAAGATGGCGATAATCGCCACTCCCTCGGTCAACAGCTTGGGACGGAGGCGGTGGACAGCCCCCTCGATCACCGCCTGCCGCAACTCCTCGAGCGATTGGATGTTCTCCAGGCCGCCGCGCTTGTCGATCGCCTCGCGCAGGTAAACCAGCATGATGATGCCAGTCTCGGTCGCCATGCCGAAGCAGGCGATGAAGCCGACCCAGACGGCAACGCTAAAGTCCATCGGCGGAGTGTTCCAGCCGTTCATGATCTTGGGAAACAGGTACATGAAGAACGCCCCGCCGGCCAGCGCCTCGGGGACGGCCATCATCATCAACCCGGCGTCGGCCAGATCATTGTAGGTGAAGTACAAGATCACGAAGATCAGGACAAACACCGCCGGAAAGACGAATCGCAGCGTTTGGGCGGCGCGAATTTGGTGCTCGAACTCGCCGCTCCACTCGATGTGGACCCCTTCCGGCAACGAGACCGTTTGCGCGACGACCCGCTGGGCCTCCTCCACCAGGCCCACGATGTCGCGGCCGCGAACATTCAGCGTCACATAGTTCAACAAGCGGCCGTTTTCGCTTTTGATCATTGCCGGGCCTTCCACGATTCGCACATTCGCCAGGGCCGAGAGCGGAATCAACGGCGTTCCGGCGGCGGTATGGGCCGGCGCCGCGTCGTGCGGCCGCCCGGAGGCGGAGGGGGCGGGAAGAGGAGAGTTCCGAGCGGCCGACTCCCCCATTTCACTGCCGGATTGCATCGCGCCGCCCGATGAAGAGGCAATCGGGGAAGCGCCGCGCGAGGAAGCGCCGGCCATTCCACCGGCGCTGACAATCAAACGGCGGATGCTCTCTTCGTCGTTGCGGTTCGCGCGCGCATAGCGGATGCGGACGGGAAACCGCTCGCGATTTTCAACCGTGTAGGTGACCGCACGGCCGGCCA
>JALHPA010000098.1 GCA_022842745.1 Pirellulales bacterium | reverse complement strand
GCCCGCCAAAAAACTCATTCTGCGTTATTCCGCCGCAGCTTGCCGAATAATCCGACCGCGCGACTTCCGGCGTCGTCGAGCAGTTATTGCAAACGGTGCCAAACACGATCCGGAAAATCGCCAGTCGTCGGCGGCTAGGACAAGTCATTACGTTCAACGGCGTGCGGACGACATCGCGTAGTGCATCGCGTTTCGCATTACCCGTCAAACCGCGCCCCAGGCTACGCAGCGATTTCTCCTCAATAAACGGCAGCAGGTTATAAACCCAACCCCCAGGCTGCTTCTGGTCGTAACCCCGGTCCGGATCCCCCGTCCACAGCCATCCCCACCCCCCTGTCGGGAAAAACCGGTGTACCGCCTGGTGGTTCTGAAATCCCAACCCGATCTGCCGCAGGTTATTCAAGCACTGGCTCCGACGGCCAGCCTCCCGCGCCGTCTGTACGGCCGGCAACAACAGCGCCACCAAAATTCCAATGATGGCAATCACCACCAACAACTCGACCAACGTAAATCCGCGCTTTGCTCGACGGAGCATGGGACGACTCCTCCCAATTACCTGGAAGAATAGAAAAATAAGGCCGCTCGAAAAGAATCAAATACCAGGGAATCGCGACGGTCCGAGAATGAGACCGACCCTCCCACCTAGTTCTAACCAAGCATCTTACACCATTTCTTGACCAAATTGCCAGACTTTTTTTGCTCTAGATTTGGACTTTGTGAAAATTCTCCCGTGCCCCCCCGACAACCGCCTCCCTAGCCGGGTGCCACTGCTGGCTTGTCCCAGCAGTGGGCCTCAAACGAATCTCGCCACCCCAGTCCTTGCGAACCTGGCTGCGAAACTTACAATCTCTCAATAGTGCTCTTTGGCTGCCTGGAATTTGGGAAGCCGGAACGCGTTACCGTCCGGCTCGAACCCGTCGCAAACGTCCTCCAGCCGACACTCTAAACCCCACACTTCACGTTTCAGGCCTTCGAGAAACTTTTCACAATCTTCCCCGCCGCCGCCACCAGGAAGGAAGATTGCCAGTAATTCATCCCAGGCGTCCGCAATCCCCGGGTGCTGGGTGCCACTGCTGGCTTGTCCAGCAGTGCCTTCAAAGGAAACTCGCCCCCCCAATCCTTGCGAACCCGCCTGCGAAACTTACAATCGACATTTGGGAAACTTTTCACAATTCCCAGCGACCATCCCTCGGGAATCGCCCCCAGCAGCCGCTTTCGATCCCCATGCTCACCCCCACTTCGGTTGTCGCCTACCTGGCCCTCTTCGCCGGCCTGGCGTTTCTGTTCTTGTTCATCAATCTCTGGGTCGGCAGCAAGCTCCGCAATCAGGATCCCCACCCTGAAAAACTCGAAGTCTACGAATGCGGTGAACCCACCATCGGTTCCAGCTTCGTCCAGTTCGACCTCCGGTTCTACGTCGTCGCCCTCCTGTTCATTATCTTCGACGTCGAAGTCGCCTTCTTCTTCCCCTGGGCCACGGTTTTCGGCAAAGCCACCCATCTCATGGATCCCCGCCTCCCGGTCGTCGCTGCCGCTCCCGCGACACCCGGTCCAACCGGCACGACCGCCGACCCAACCGCCACCTCATCCGCCGCCACGGTCGAACTCACCCCCCACGCCGCCAGCATCTATCGCGAGCTGGGCATTGCTAACCCCGCCGTCCCCACTCTCTCGACGGCGCAATACGACGCCCTCACCGTAAAGCTCAACCGCCAGCCAACCCCCGTCGAAGCCGCCGATGCCGCCGTCCGCGGCTCGGCCCGGCGTTTGGCCGGCCTTTCCATTGTCGATATTGCGGTATTTTTTGCCGTCCTAATGGTCGGTTTCGCCTACGTCTGGCGACGTGGCGACTTGGATTGGGTCCGCGCCGTCGCTCCCCACCGTGCAACCCCCGCGCCACCCCCCGCGGAACGCCAGCCCATCCTCGTCGCATGACAACGCCCCAGGCGTGCAGCCCGTTTCGGACGCGGCTCAAGAGTCGTCCCCATCAGCCCGTCGCGGTCCACCCTACCGGTCGGTACGGTCAGTGCCCGCTACGCCGCCACCGGTAAAAGCCCTGATGGCAAAATCCTGTTCCTCGTTCACCTCTCCGGTCTGAATCACGCATGCGCGGAAAGCAATTCCTCGATCGCCTGACGAAACGCTTCGGCGACGCCATCACCGGCAGCAACTTAGAAGCCCTCGACCCTTGGATCGAGATCGCTCCCGACTCCATTGCCGAAGTTGGCCGGTACCTGAAAACCGAACCCGACCTCCGCTTCGATATGCTCTGCGACCTCACGGTCGTCGATTACTTTGAGCCGGACCCCAAAAAAGCCGCCAAGGTTTCTTGGCAGCCCCATCTTGAGGTCGTCTACCACCTCTGGAGCGTCCCCTATCGCGTCAGCCTGGTCCTCAAGGTCATCCTCCCCCGTTGGAAAGACGACCGGCCGGGCAGCCTCCCCACGGTCCCTACCGTCAGCTCCGTATGGCGCACCGCCGACTGGCACGAGCGCGAAGCCTACGACCTCTGCGGCGTCGAGTTCGCCGGCCACCCCAATCTCCGCCGCATCCTCTGCCCCGAAGACTGGGTCGGCCACCCGCTCCGCAAAGACTACGAAATGCCCCTCGAATACCACGGAATCCGCAATCGGTAGTCCGTTGACGAATCACGACATCCCCGTCGCCCCCCTTCGTGATTTCGTGCTTTCGTGATCCAACACCGCTTCTCAATCCAAACCCATACAGCCAAATCCCTATGTCCGCCGACTTGGACGATCCCCGCATCATCGAATTCGACGTCCGCACCGACGAGATGCTGGTCAACATGGGCCCCCAGCATCCCAGCACCCACGGCGTGCTCCGCTTGGTCCTCCGCACCGATGGCGAAATCGTCAGCGAGACCACTCCCCACATTGGCTACCTCCACCGCTCGGCCGAGAAAATCGGCGAGAACCTCACTCCCCGCCAGTGGATCCCCTACACCGACCGCATGGACTACTTGGCGGCCATGAACATGAATCTCGGCTGGTCCCTGACCATCGAGAAGCTCATGAAGCTCGAACTCCCCGAGAAAGCCAAGCACCTCCGCGTCATCATCGCCGAAATGAACCGCATCGCCAGCCATCTCGTCGGCATGGGCGCCTACGGTCTCGATCTCGGCACCTTCAGCCCCTTCCTCTACGCCTTCCGCGAACGCGAAAAAATCCTCGACCTGTTTGAAGAAGCCTGCGGCGCCCGCCTCACCTACAGCTACCTCACCGTCGGCGGCGCCACCGCCGATCTCCCCAAGGGCTGGCTGCAAAAGTGCGAACAGTTCCTCGACCAGTTTCTCCCCATCATCGACGAATACCACACCCTCCTCACGACGAACGCCATCTTCGTCCGCCGCACGGCCGGCATCGGCGTCCTCTCCCCGGAAATGGCCATCGACTACGGCTGCACCGGCCCGGTCCTCCGCGGCAGCGGTGTCGACCAGGATCTCCGCCGCGACGGCGAAGAATGCTACACCGAAATGTACGACGGCTACGCTTTTGAAGTCATCGTCCAGAAGAACGGCCATTACCCCAAGGACCACAACTACCCTGCTGTTCCCTCAAGCGCCGTCCTCGGCGACTGCTGGCACCGCTTCTACGTCCGCATGCTCGAAGTCATGCAATCCATCGACCTCGTCCGCCAGGCAATCGACCGCTACAGCGTCGCTGCCGGCTCCTGGGGCGAACCCGTCAAACTCACCGAAAAACTCCCCAAGGGAGAAGCCTACCTCGAAACCGAATGCCCGCGCGGGCAAATGGGCTTCTACGTCGTCAGCGACGGCACCTCCATCCCCTGGCGCGCCCGCGCCCGCAGCAGCTCCTTCTGCAACCTCTCCGTCGCCCACGAACTCTGCCAAGGCTGCCTCATCGCCGACGTCCCCGCCATCGTCGGCTCCTTA
This sequence comes from Pirellulales bacterium, assembly GCA_022842745.1. Lineage (GTDB taxonomy): Bacteria > Planctomycetota > Planctomycetia > Pirellulales > JALHPA01 > JALHPA01. The sequence continues at coordinate 3,924 of JALHPA010000098.1, read as the reverse complement.
GACATCGTCATGGGCGAAATCGACCGCTAAACACGATCGACGCGGCGACTTGATTGAAGCCAACCTGTATTCACTCGTCGGCGATATCTCCTCGATCTCCGCCCCCTTCCAAAATAGGCCCCGGATGTATCTCCCCAAAAAATGTCCCGAATTGACTTCTGCAAAAAAAAGGACATAATTAACCGTCAGCGATAGAGACCATCGGCAGTATGACCCGATAACGTCTCGATGGGTTCGATCGGATGCCGTTTGATCTCCCACTCCCGGCCCACCTCAAGCAGGCCCGCTGGCGGGTGAAAATCCGAGAAAAGGAGAGCCGGGAGCCGCCGCATGTGACGTTGCTGCGCGGAACCCAGGCCTGGCGAATCAACCTTAGGACAGGGGCGTTCATGGATCGGCTGCCCGATCCGGACGATGTTCCGCGCGAATTGCTTGACTACGTGAAGGCCAAGGCCAACTGGAAGCTGCTCTGCGATGAATGGGACAAAAAATATCCCGGCAACCCCGTTCGAGACGAGCCGGATTAGCGACTGGAATGAGCGATGACTGTCAAAGTTAAATTCCCGCCCCAGCTTCGCCAGATATTCCTTCTCGACAAAGCGAAGAAACGTCCTAAGGAATTTTCGGTCCTCGATCCCAAGATCGTGTCGTCCGCGGGAGCGGTACGGCTTTCGGTTGCCAAAGCGACGAAGGATACCCTCTGGGTAAGTTATGAACGGGTCTTGACGGATGCCCTCGTCCAGGCGGCCATCGGACCCTCTCGCCACCTTGGAAAAGCGGTGCTCATCCATTCGCTCAATCCACAATCCATCCCCGCCTTAACCAGTTGCTTTCAACGATTGGCGTTTGCTCCCCACGATGGCTTCCTTCCTCCCCAGGAATTGGCCGAAGCGTTGCAAGCAAGCAATGCTCCCGACCTCTTCATCGGCGGCAGCGTGGACGATGCCAACAAAACCCTCACGCTTTGGCGCGGCAACCTGGAGCCTCTTACGGTTCCCTTCTCAGCCTTCGAGAAATCCGGCGACGGCGTTTTTCCCGATTTCAGCCGCCTCTCCCTTACCGACTTTGGACATACGATCAGGCTGGGTGAATACGAAGCGGCTGCGGACGCCATCCTGTACGAGTTCGACCCGGACTATCGCCGCCGCCTTGCCCAGCAACGGCGGCAATCGGAACGCTCGTTTGGAGCGTCTGTCCGTCGCCTTCGCAAACAGCGAGGTCTGCGGCGAGAGGATTTCGAACCGGACCTGACCGCCAAGACGATTGCCCGTATCGAGCAAGGCAAGGTCGAAAAGATTCACAAAAAGACTCGCGATGTTATCGCTCACCGCCTCCAGGTGCAGCCGGACGAGATCGAGATGTATTGAATTGCATTGGGTTCCTAAGATTCCGACAATGTCTGTCACCGACCTCGCCAGCCTGCTGGCTCATTTCGTCCTCCGACTGCCCATGCGGAATCGCTCACCGAGCATCCAGGAGCCAGTGCTGGCGCCCGCCCTGCCTCACTTCAACAACCGTTCCCACTCCGCCACCTCATCCGCATAAGCCCCCTGTCTGCCGGTCAATCCCCGCTCCTGCTCGACCTCCGCGAATCGGCCCGTCGCCTCCGCGTCGTCCGCCTCGCTCATCACCCGCTCGGCCATCCGGAACAAGATATTGTTCTCCTTGAAAATGTGCTGCCGTAGCAGCGGGATATACTGCCGGGCGCCCTCCGCGAACCGCTCGGCCTGAAACGGTTCCGACTCCCCCGCCTCGCGCATCTGCGAAACGCAGTCCCTTCCCAGCACATGCTCGTGCAGCATGACTCCAATCGGCCCCCCCTGCTCCGGAATCCCCCGTTCCTTCAGCAGCGGAAAGAACACATCCTCTTCTTTCGCATGGTGACACTGATCGGCAAATTCCTGCAAGAACCTCACCACCCACCGGGGAAATTCCCCCGGTAGCGGCTCCCCCCCGTCGATCCGCGCGACCGCCGTCTCCAGCAACCCCAACCCCCGCTCGATCAGATCGTGTTCCGCCACCAATCGTTTTACGGAATCCATCGCTCCTCCTCCCCGCCCCCTCGCGTCTGCTATCGCAACCGGTACCGCCCGCCCCCCTGCCCATCGGCCCGCCCCGCCTTTCCAAGATCCTCCTCCTTTCCCTCCCCCCAGTCAAGGTACCCGCCATCTCCCTATCCGCCGATCGCCACCGGCGCAAGTTGCCCCGCCCCCTTCTTACGATCGCCTCCTCCGTCCCGTCCGCTCCCTTCTCCCCGCTCCCAGATCGCCCCTGATTGCCAACGCCGAACCGCGAAATCAAAATTATCCCGGCCCTAGCTGACAGCGATTTCCGTCAGTTACGGGAGTAGTGGTAGAGGATTCCGTGATGTCCCACTCCAACTCGGATGCCCGCACCCTCCTCTCCCGCATCGCCCAGGGCGAACAGTCGGCGGTTTCCTTGTTGCTCGAACCCCATCGACCCAGGCTTCGCCGTATGATCCAGGCCCGCTTGAGCAACGCCCTCGCCGGACGCGTCGATCCCTCCGATGTCGTCCAAGAGACCATGGCCGAAGCCGCCCGGCGGATCGCCAAGGGCGTCGGCGTCGATTGCGTCCCCTTCTATCCCTGGCTTCGCCAGATCGCCTTCGACCGCCTGGTCGACCTGCATCGCTACCATGTCCGCGCCTCCCGCCGCAGCGTCAGCCGCGAGGTCAGCCTCCTCCCCCTCTCGGAAACCTCGCAACACGACCTGGCCCGGCACTTCGTGGCGCTCGACGCCAGCCCCAGCAAACACCTGCTCCGTCGCGAGCTCCAGCACCGCGTCCACGAGGCCCTCGCCCGCTTAAGCGAAACCGATCGCGAGGTCCTCGTCCAGCGTCATCTGGAACAGCTTCCCATCCAAGAAGTAGCCGCCGTCCTGAAAATCTCCGAATCGGCGGCCCAATCGCGCTATCGCCGAGCCTTGGAACGCTTGCATCTCCTGCTTGGCGGCGATTTCTAATCCTCTCGAAAACGCCATGATCGACAACGAAGTTTCCGCCCCCGACGCAACCTTCGACGCCCTGGTCTGCGATGTTTCCGCCCGGCTCGAACGGGGCGAACTCGTCGACCTCGATCGCATCGCCGCCGCCGCCCCCGACCACCTCGACCGCCTCAGACAACTCCTCCCCACCCTCCAAGCCATGGCCGCCCTCGGCCAAGACGACCTCACCTCCCACCCGCCCAGGCAGCCTGAAAGCACCCCCCTCCCCTTCGCCGAACCCCTTCCGCAAAACACCCTCGGCGATTACCGCCTGCTCCGCGAAATCGGCCGCGGCGGCATGGGCGTCGTCTACGAGGCCGAACAAATCTCCCTCGGCCGCCGCGTCGCCCTAAAGATCCTCCCCTTCGCCGCGGTACTGGAACCCCGCCACCTCCAACGCTTCAAAAACGAAGCCCTCGCCGCCGCCAGCCTCGACCACCCCCACATCGTCGACGTCTACGGCGTCGGCCACGACCGCGGCGTCCACTACTACGCCATGCGCTACGTCGAAGGCATCACCCTAGCCGACGCCATCGCCGCCCTCCGTAAAGAAAACGCCCCCCCCGCCCCTACCGCTCCCCCAAACCCACCCGCGTCCGCCCCGAAGGGGCAACAACATTCCAGCCCAGGGCAGAGCGAAGTCCGCCACCGGCGGACGGAGCGCCCAGGTGCCACTGCTGGCTTGTCCAGCAGTGAAATCAGACCAGATAACCAAGCGTCCCTTCCGCCAGGTGCCACTGCTGGCTCGTCCAGCAGTGAAATGAGACCAGACAACCAATCCTTCATTCCACCGAGTGCCACAGACCAACTCCCAACCTCCCCGGCCAGCCGCCAGGTGCCACTGCTGGCTCGTCCAGCAGTGAAGCAAGCCTTAACAACCAAGCGTCCATTCCGCCAGGTGCCACTGCTGGCTTGTCCAGC
>JALHPA010000097.1 GCA_022842745.1 Pirellulales bacterium | reverse complement strand
CGGTACCCCAGGCCAATCAGAAAGTCCCCCACGTTGATCGCCGTCGCCGTCCCGTACGTCCGATGCAGCGTCGGGGCGCCATAACGAAACGCATCATCGTCTTCGATGTCGTCGTGGACCAGCGACGCCTTGTGGAAAGTTTCAATCGACAATGCCACTCGCAAAACCGCCGTCGACAACCCCCCTTGGCGTCCGCCGGGGCGCTCGGCGCCATCTTTGGCGCTCATAAGCGCGTCGTAGACCGCCAACGTAATAAACGGCCGCGACCGCTTTCCTCCTTTCGCTAGAAAATCGTGTGCGATCGCCTCAGTGCCGGCAATCGGATCGATCGCCTCGATCCCTCGACCATTGGCCTCGGCCAGTGTCGCCCCGCCGCGCAACCGCGGCGCCAGCCGCTCCAACTCCGCAGGCTCGAACATCCCCGCCGCCGCTTGCATCAAGCGGGGATACGACATCGGGCTGGTTTCAAAGTCCGGCTGGAAAGGCACGCGCACCAAATCCTCGGCCCAACACTCGTCAAACTCCCCGTTCCCCCGTTTGCCAGTGAACGTCGGCACCGCCATGCATGGTATCCCGGCCGCCAAAATCGGATCCAAGGCCCGCTCGAGCAAATCCAACGAGGCCACCCCCAAAATCGCCTGCACGTCCCCCCTAGCCAGCAGTTCCAGGATCGAACCTCCGGCGTCCCCCGGCAACATTCGGTACCCCAACTCCTGTCCCAACCGCCACAAGTGCGCTAGCGATCCTTCGCATGCGCTATGCAGCGCTGGCCCATTCGATACCGCGCTAATCAGCCCTGAGGGGTTCAGCCCTGCACCGTTCAACGCAGGCCCGCTCGGACTCGCACCCCGGCTTGGGACCGGTGGCAAGAGCAGCAACCGACGATGGATCGGGATGCGCCGCACCGCCGGCAAACACGCCTCGCTGGCCAAAGCCACCATCGTCCACCCCAGATAGTCGTCCGGCTGCGCGGTGGCCGCAAGAATCTGCCGCGCCTGGCGCTCCAACTCCGATCGCCGCAAAGGGATCGTTAGTCGTCGCCCCGATTCCGCGTGCCGCACGGCCTCGCGCAACAACGCTCTCAGGCCCGGCGTGGCAGGCGTTTTCTTAATCGACCCTCCCGCCCCAGGCGGCTCGGGAGACTTCGGTTCCGCTGCCGGAGGCGGAACTCCTCGGCCCTTTGGTGTCGCGGTCGCCAAGTGATGCCTTTCAGACAACGGAATTCAGCGTCGTAAGTTGCCTTGGTCCTCGGGCGACCGATCCATCTACCTGAACTCACGGGCGCGACACCGGCCAATCAAGCCGGATATCATACCAAAGCACCGATTTGCGGGAATGGGCGTCGCGCCGGATCGCCGGAAGCCGACGATCATGTAACCGCTGCCCAGCTCGAACCTTAACCGCCCTCTTCCCCCCTTTTCTCCGGCAGCTCACAGTCGTCCCGCGGTGACAAAATAGGGGGGTGCCCCACTCGCCGCCGCAGCGCGTTCACCGCCCGAAACACAGGCGGAGAGCCAATCAACCGCCGCTCCAGCGCCCGTTTTCCCGGAACGTCCGTCAACCACAGCCCCAACAAAATTGTCAGCACCCCTTGCCCAGGCAAAAACAGCATCAAAATGCCTGCGACGATCAGCGTTGCCCCCAGCAGGTTTTTCGCTACCAAATAGCCGATCCGCAGCGCCGGATGCCGCGACTGGAAACGGCCCACAGGCGCCTCTCGGCAGACAAAATAGTCCGCCGGGATCCGAATCACCACCCACGGCAGTGAAATCAGCCCCACGGCAAACCCCACCACCGAGAAAATGGCCAGCCCGGTAGCCCAAAACTCAATACTTGCAACCACCAACATAGAAATCGTGGCGATCCCGCCCCCTTCCGTTCCGTCGGCCGATCCTCAAAGCCCCTTTGACTCGTTGCGCGTCTCTCGCCTCGCGCGCCTCTCGCTGGTTTTACCGCCGCAACTCGGCGGAAGGTAACGCCAGTTGTCCCGGTTTTGCCGCCGAATTCGCCTGGCGCAACCAGGGAACACGCTCCGCCCTCCGGTCCAATAGTGACCCATTGTCCGCCCCCAGTCCGATGCTGATCTAAGAGCCTACGCGCACCCGGCCAGTTCCAGCAACCCCGGACCGCCGCGTTCGCTCGCGAGAAATACGGAAATCGGTCGGGCATGGATGCGCCCACGGTTGGCCACGCTGTCCTTAGGACGGCTGGCCGTTGGCTTGGCCAGAACCACTGCGCTCCATGTTTGAACAACGCTCCCAGCGCCACGATCTGTTTGCGCTTGCGCTTTTGGCGCTCTGCGTATTCCTCACCATTTCTCTCTATAGCTACGATCCGGCCGACGCCCCCAGCACGCTATTTTTTCCTCCGGCCACCGCCATCCACAATTCCTGTGGACGGTCCGGCGCCTTTGTCGCCGAATGCCTCTTTCGCCTGACCGGTTTGGGGGCCTACTTCGTCCTTCTCTCCCTCTGGGTGCTCGACGGAGTCCTATTGGCCCGCAAGGCCGTCGGGGAGCCGGTCTTGCGCGCCATCGGCTGGGTCCTGGCCCTGTGCGGTACCTGCACCTTCGCCGCGCTCGCCCTCACCGGCGCTAGCCCTGGACCGGAAATCGGTCCCGGAGGTTACGTCGGCGCCGCCGGCCGCGGACTGCTCGAAATGAATTTCGCCCGCGCCGGATCTTTTGTCCTATGCATCAGCGTGATCCTGGCCGGTCTTTTGCTCTCGACCGATTACATCCTGGTCCGCATCGCCGCCCTGCTGTTCGGTCGCCCGTCCCGCAGCCTGGCCACCGTGGGTCGCAATGCGATCCTCCGCGAGAAGGCCAAACCGCTGAGTTCCAAGTCCCGACCGAACAAGTCCGAGGCATTGGATTCCGACTCCGGCGAATCCGACTCCGACGACGAATCCAGCGAGCGCTCCCCCCTTCCGGTCCGCCTGCACGGCAAGAAAGTGGCCGAACCCGCCGACGAAGACGAGGAGTCCGCTGAACTGGACGACGAAGAAGAAAGCGAGGACGAGGAGGAAGAAGAATCCGCCCCGGCCGCCTCCCAAACGAGCGGCGTCGGCTCTCGGCTTGCCTCGGCGTTCCGCATCAAGAACCTCAAGAAGGAGGATGAACGTACCAAGGTGATCGAGGAATTGGATGCCGCCAGCCGCGGCGACGACGCCGGCGACTATGAGCTTCCCCCGATCGACCTGCTCCTTCCCAACGAGACGGTTTTCCACGAAGAGCACGAAAAAGAGGTCCGCGAAAAGGCCAAGAAGCTGGAAAAGACCTTCGCCAACTTCGGCTTCAAGGTCAAAGTCGTCGAGATTGAAACCGGCCCCGTCATCGCCCAGTACGAAGTCGAATTGGAAGCCGGTCTGCGGCTCTCCAAGATTACCAGCCTGGCCGACGACCTGGCCATAGCGCTGCGCGTCCCCAGCGTCCGCATCGTCGCCCCCATCCCCGGAAAAAACACCGTCGGGATCGAAGTCCCTAATACCGAGCGCCAACTCGTCCGCCTTCGCGAAGTCATCGAGGAGACCAACGGCAAGTCCCGCAAAATGCGCATTCCGGTCTACCTCGGCAAGGACGTGGCCGGCAATCCTATGATCGTCGACCTCACCACCCTCCCCCACCTCCTGATCGCCGGCCGAACCGGCACTGGCAAAAGCGTCTGCCTCAATTCGATTATCGTCAGCATGCTCATGAGCCGCCGGCCCGACGAAGTCAAAATGCTCATGATCGATCCCAAGATGGTCGAGCTTAGCCCCTACAAAAAGCTCCCCCATCTCATGCACCCCGTCGTCACCGATATGCGCAAGGCCGAGGCCATCCTTGCCTGGGCCGTCGAAAAAATGGAGGAACGATACTCCCTGCTCGCCCGCGCAGGCGTCCGCCACATCAGCGTTTACAACCAGCTTGGCGAAGAAGAGCTAATGGACCGCTTGCGGCCGGAAAACGACGACGAGCGCGAGAGCATTCCACGCAACCTCCCGTACATCGTCATCATCGCCGATGAGATGGCCGACCTGATGATGACCTCCGGCAAGGAGGTCGAGCAACACATCATCCGCCTCGCTCAGAAAAGCCGGGCCGTCGGCATCCACCTGATCCTCGCCACCCAGAAGCCCACCGTCGACGTCATTACCGGCCTTATCAAGTCCAACCTCCCGGCCCGCATCGCCTTCCAGGTCGCCAGTCGGACCGACAGCCGCGTTGTGCTTGACGAGAACGGCGCCGACAAACTGCTGGGGAATGGCGACATGCTCTTCCTCTGGCCCGGCACCAGCACCCTCCTCCGCGGCCAAGGCACCTACCTTGGCGACGACGAAATTAACAGGGTGGTTGACTTCGTCGGCACCACCGAACCGCAGTTCGCCAAGGAACTGGTCCAGCTCAAAACCAAGGAGCATGCCCCCGGCAGCCGCGCCGCCGAACTCAAAAGCCGCGACGACCTGTACGAGGCCGCCGTCGATCTCGTGATCCGAGAAGGCCGCGGCAGCGTATCGCTCTTGCAGCGGGCGTTAGGCATCGGCTACGGCCGCGGCGCCCGGCTCGTCGACTACATGGCCGAGGACGGCATCGTCGGCGATTACAACGGCTCCCAAGCGCGCGAAGTGCTGATCACGCTCGAACAATGGGCCGAAATGATCGGTGAGCCGGATCCTCCCCCGCCCAAGCCAAAACGCAACCGCGTCCTTCCCGACCCCGCCCCGCGCCCCGCCAAAAAGACCGCGGCCCGCCAGACTCCTATCGAATCCCTAGACGACGAACTGGAAGACGAACACGACGAGGACCAGAATGGCGACGGCGAAGGAGAATCTTCATCGCTCGGCACGGTCCCCAACTTCGATTCCGAACCGTCCGATGACGACGACGGCTCCGAACACGACCCCGACGATCCTTCCCCAGGTGCGCCCAATCCTGGCCCCGCCAGGCGTTCCACCCGCCAAAGCCGATCGCCTCGCGTCGGCTCGGAAACCGCCGCGCGCCCATCCCTCTCCGCCACTAGCCAAACATCGAGGAAGAACGGAGCCACCACCTTCTCGCCAGACGATGAGTTGCCCGCTGACGTCTTGGACAACGAATTGAACGATGGCGAATCGCAAGACGACGAGTTCAACGACGATGAGATTGAAGACAACGAAGACGACCGCACTGACGAAGTCGACGACGCCGAATTGGACGGCGAGCCATGCGACCCCAGCGATGAGTTCACACAAGACGACCTCACCGATGCCGAGGAAGGCGACGCTTCTGAATCCAACGCCCAATGGGACGCAGGTGAAGAGAACGACGACGATGACAGCACCGACGATAGCACCGGCGAAGAATATCACGCCGACGCAACCGCAGACGATGAGACTTCCGACGATCTAGACTCCCAATCAGAACTGGAACTCGCCGACGACGGCTTGCCAACCAATGACACAGAAGAACAGCCCCCTAAGCCTCGCCGCCGTCGTAAACCAAGGCCCCCCCGCGATGAAGAGCCTCCCTTCCATCCCTCCCCTCCCGCCAAACTGGAACCGAGCGATTTCGCCCTCCGCATCCGCGCCCGCCGCGGCCGCCCCCACCGCCGATCGGCTTAGTGGATCGCGCCGCGTTCTTGAAGCGCCAACCGTCCTCCGGCACTCTATCGTTCCCCGACCGATTCCTCCGCGGCTGCTCGTCCACCGAAACTGGCCTGCAGCTCCCGCTATCGGACACGGCTTTCCCACGCGGCATGAACCGGATCTTGGCGCTCTCCATCAATCGACCGACGCCGACCAGACGATCTGATTCTTGGCAGATCGAGCCAGGAAGACTTTCCGCTGGCGGCAGCGCAGCCAAAAAACCAGACAACTTTGAAATCGCCGATGCGATCGAATTCCGAATCGCCCAATCCGGTCTCAGCGAATCGTCTCCCGCTCTCGGCGTTGCTGGTAATTGCCCTGGCTGGTTGTTCTAGCTGGCGACTGCACTCCCATTGGTCCGCCGGGGGAGGTCCCCCATCCCTGATTTTGCCAGTCGCGCAAGACTCGCCTCAGTCGCACTTCGACCCGCCAGTCGAGCTTGACTTTGACACCTCAGTCAGCAGGGCACGCAGCCATCTCGCTGCGGCCGAGCGCCTCGCGGCCGTTGGCGACCCTGCCTGCGTCGACGAGTTCTATGTCGCGTCGGTGGTCAGTTGGTCGGCATATCAACAGGCCTGCGCCTTGTCGGAATCGCGCGGTCCAAGCGGCGCGTCGGAGCTGGAGTTGCACCGCCGCTGTCTGGCCCGTTTGATTCACGAAGGCCATGCGTTGGGGCGGCTCGATCCCGCGGCCGGCCTGACCATCGTAAAGGCTGGCAAGAGCCGAATGGTCCCCTGCAGGTTTCACGGCTTTGCCTGGCAGCCAGAGGATTTTCAAGAGTGGCTCGTCGTGGGGAGTTACTCTCACCGTTCAATTTCCCGTTCCATCACCTCACCCGGCGTTGGCGTTCCGCTGGTAATCGTTCACAATTCGTCGCCCAGCGAGCAAGCATCGGACTTCTTGCTTTCTGCGAGCTCGTTCGGGGCCACCGCGGTCCTCCAGCCGGATGGATCCGCCCTGGACCTCTACAACCCCCTCTGCGAGACTGCCTGTTGCTTGGGGAGCGAGAAATTTCCTTTGGCTCGGGATCTGACCGCCAGTGTTGTGTATGGCCTGCATGCCCATGCACAATCGTCCTTGGAGGGGTTCCTCCGCCCAGGCGACCCGCACGATGCGGCAAAACTCTACTTCCTGGAACCTTATCAGCCAGGCAAGATCCCACTCGTTCTTGTCCACGGACTGCTTTCCAATCCCGACACCTGGGCGGACATTTACAACGAGTTGCTCGCACATCCCGAACTGATGGAGAGATATCAGGTTTGGGCGTTTCGATATTCCACAGGCGCCCCCTTCGTGCGCTCGGCTTCGGAACTCCGGTCTTTCTTGAATCGAGTCCAGACGCGATTCGACCCGGATGGATGCAACGGCGCGCTTCGCAGCACGGTCCTGGTTGGACACAGCATGGGCGGACTTATTTCCCGGTTGATGGTCTCCTCCAGCGGGGAAGAGGTCTGGGATTCGATCGCCAATTTGCCTTTGGAACGGGTCGCCACCAATGAGCCGACGCGCGCGACATTGGCCGAACGGTTGTATTTTGACCCCAGCCCGCTCGTGCAACGCGTCGTATTCATTGCCACTCCCCATCGCGGCAGCGGGTTGGCCGGCCGAGCGATTGGAAAGGTCGCCGAGACCCTGATCACGCAAAACGACCCCGCCTACGAACAACTCAAACAAGACAACGTCGGAGGATTCAAGGAGTCGGTTACGCGACGCCTCCCCACCAGCATCGACTTGCTCAATCCGGAGGAGCCGTTCCTGGGCACCATCCAGCGGCTGCGCTTCAGCCGCCGCGTACACCTGCACTCGATCATCGGGACCGGCGTCCCCCCGCTCATGCCAGGCGGCTCCGATGGCGTGGTGACCGTCGAAAGCGCGCATCTGGAAGGCGTGGAAAGCGAGGCCCAAGTAGCAGCCACCCACACCGGCATCCTCCGCGACCCACAGACGGTTGAGGAGCTGATCCGCATTCTTAGAATACATGCCTACCTGCCGGTCGCGCAGAGCACGGAGGTTCTTCCCACAGTCCAAACACGCGCGGCGGACGCGGCGGTCCAAATCGCCGCCCCAGCCGCCCCACCGGCCGATTGACAGTGTTTTCGCGAGCCGACTACGATTGGTTGCGCCAAGAAATTCCCCAGTCCGGATTCCTGGCACTGTTGGCTTGGAAGCTGTTGGCTAAAATGTGGATGCAGGAGATTCGATTGGCTGGAGAGGTCGGTTGCTCCATACCCGCGACTTAAGGCTCGCG
>JALHPA010000096.1 GCA_022842745.1 Pirellulales bacterium | reverse complement strand
GCCAGGACGCGGCCGGAGGGGGCGGTGGCAGGCGCCGTCCGTCGGGCAACGCGGGTAGCGAGCAACGCGGCCAAAAAAATGGCCCCTGCGCCCCAGACTGGGCCCGGGGGTGAATTGATCGAGCGGGCGAAGGGCAACCACGGCCAGAGGAGCAAAACCTCCCCCACAGCCAATGCAAGGTGGGGCCAGGCGAAGCGGGTGGCAAGATGGTTGCCAACGCCGATGCCAACCAGGGCTAAAAGAAACCAGGATTGCACGACGTGCAGCTCGAAAGCCTCTCCCCGCATGCGCAAGCCGACCTGCACGGCGGGCCAGATCAGAATCGCCCACAGGGAAAGCACGATCCACTGCCAGGCGCGGTGCTGCGGGCGTTTCGCCCCCAACAGCGCGACGGAGGGGCACAGCCAAAGGGTGGCGGCGGCGAAGCGGATTAGCGCGGTGCCGTTATCCACCGTGGCAGGGTTTCCCGCGAGGGTACCGTGCGACGCGGAGACAGCGGCCAAATAGGCTTCAGCCACCGCCGTGGCCAGTGCGGCGCCCACCAACCATGCCCAAGCCGCGATCAGCGTCGTTCCCCGCAACGTGCGGTAGGCGGGAACCAGCAGAATCGCCGACGCGAGGCAAAATCCAGCCGCCAGCCAACCGGAACCGGCAGGGTTGAGCCCATGCATGCTGCTCGCTCCCGCGGCTAGGCGCTCAGCAATTTGGCGATCGATTCCTGGGCCGCGGTCAGCGCCTGGGGCAGTTTATCCGGATGTTTGCCCCCAGCTTGGGCCATGTCGGGCCGCCCCCCCCCTCGGCCGCCGACGACCTCGGCGGCCGATCGGATCCATTCGCCGGCGTTCAAGCCCCGCTGCTCCAGATCGCGGCTGATCCCCGCCACCAAGGTCACTTTCTCGTCATCGCGGCTGGCGAGCAGCACCGCGACCGGGCTGGCCGTCTTACGAAGCTGATCGATAAGCTGCCGCATCAATTGAGCGTCCGCGCCGGGGGCTTCGGCCACGACGGCCTTCCCGTGCGGAAGGCTGACCGCCGAGTCCAACAGCTTCTCGGCGGAGACTCCCCCCGCTTTTCCGGCCGAAACCTGCTTCTTTAGCTCGCGCACCTCCTTGAGCAGGGCCGCGACGCGAGCCGGGGCCTCGCCGGGCGCGACGCGCAACGCGGCCGCGATCTCGGCCCACGCGGTCTCGGCCTCGCGAGCGCGGGCCAGCGCCTTGCGGCCGGTGAGAGCCGTAACGCGGCGCGTCCCAGCGGCCACGCTCTCCTCCGCAATCAGGCGAACGAAGCCGATCTGGCCGGTGTTGTCGACGTGCGTGCCGCCGCATAGCTCCTTGCTGAACTCCCCCATCGAGACCATCCGCACAATGTCGGGATATTTCTCGCCAAACAGCATCATCGCGCCCGTCTTGCGGGCTTCGGCCAGGGGCAGGTTTTGCCAGCGGACGGGGGCGGCGTCGGCCACGCGGTCGTTGACTTCCTGCTCGATCTTTTGCAGCGTTTCGTCCCCCACCGCGCCCGGATTGGCGAAGTCGAAGCGCAGCCAATCGTCGTCGACCTTGGAACCTTGCTGCTGCGCGTGCGACCCCAAGTATTTTTGCAGCGCATGATGCAAGACGTGCGTGGCCGAGTGTGCCCGGCGAATGCCGGCGCGGCGCGCGGTGTCGACCACCGCGCGGACGGGAGCATTCAACCGCAGCGAGCCTTCGCGAAGGTGCCCCAAATGCAGGACAAATTGGGCCTCCTTCTGGCTATCGATCACTTGGAAGCGAAACCCGTCCCCCACCAGCTCGCCCGTGTCCCCCACCTGGCCGCCGCTCTCGCCGTAGAAGGGAGTCTGGTCCAAGACCACCGTCACCGGCTGTTCGTGTCCGATTTCGTCCAGCGTCTCGCAGAGCTTGTTTTGCGCCATGATCCCCACGATTCGCCCTTCGGCGGCCGTGGTCTCATACCCCAGGAACTTGGTCCCCTCCAGCGTCTTCTTAAGCGTGTCGACCGGACTGTGGGCGAAGACATCGACCACTTTTCCACCCCCCGACGCGATCCCGTGGGCCTCCATCGCCTGGCGGAAGCCGGGCCAATCGAATTGCAGATTGTGCTCCGCGGCGAGCAATTCCTGCAGTTCCGGGGGAAAGCCATACGTGGTGTAAAGAGACTCCGACTCCTGGCCCGGCACCAGCACGCGCCCTTCGCTCTTCATGGCGGCGAACGTGCGATTCAGGCGGTCCAAGCCATCGTCGATCGTCTTCAGGAAGTTCGCCTCCTCGCCGCGAATGACCTGCTGCACGCGGTCGATCGTTTCCCGCAGCTCGGGATACGGCTGAGCCATCGCGCTGGCCACGGCGGGGACCAGCTCGAACAAAAACGGCTGGCGGACTCCCATCTGGTGCCCGTCCAAAACCGCGCGCCGCAGCAGCCGCTTGATCACGTAACCCTGCTTCTTGTTATCGGGGACGACATTCTCGTGAATCGCAAAGCTGCATGCCCGAATATGATCGGCGATCCGGCGCAGGCGGCGGCCGTCGTCGCTCGCCGGAACGTACCGTCGCTTGCAGACCTCCGCGGCGGCCTCGACCAACGGCCGCAAAATGTCGATGTGGTAATTCGTCTCGACCCCCTGCATCACCGAGGCCACCCGTTCCAGCCCCATGCCGGTATCGATGTTCTTGCTGGGGAGTGGCCGTAGATTGTTCGGCGGATCCCCCACCCGGTTGAACTGCGTGAACACCAGGTTCCAGATCTCGACCTCTCCACCGGTCGGCGGATGGTAGAAAATCTCGCTGCACGGGCCGCATACGCCGTCCGGTCCCTGGCTGGGGGCGCCCGCGGGCCAGAAATTGTCGTTCTCCCCCATCCGCTGCACGCGGTCCGGGCCGAGCTTGATCTCGTTCCGCCAGATGTTGTACGCCTCGTCGTCGTCCAAATAGACCGACGCCGTCAGCCGCTCGGCAGGCAGGCTCATCCAGCGGGGAGAAGTGAGAAACTCCCAGGCCCAATGGATCGCTTCGCGTTTGAAGTAATCTCCGAAGCTGAAATTCCCCAGCATCTCAAAAAACGTATGGTGGTACGCCGTGCGGCCCACGTTGTCGATGTCCCCCGTTCGCAGGCACTTCTGGCAGGTCGCGGCGCGGGTAAACTCCAGCTTGCACTTCCCCAGAAAGTGGTCCTTGAACTGGTTCATCCCAGCCGGGGTGAACAGGACCGAAGGGTCCCAGCGGGGCACCAACACGTCGCTCGGGCGGCGAACGCAGCCCCGCGAGACGAAGTATTCCAGGTATTTTTCGCGTATTTCGTCGGTCTTCATGACATGCATCGGGCGATCGGGGACCGCGGCGGCCGTTGGAGCGCGGAGGGAGCTGAAGCGATCATATTAGCGGCGTTTTTTCCCCCCGACTAGCGCGGTCGCAAGGCGCGCCAGTTGCCCAGCCGCGGTTTGCGCGCGCCAGGGTCGGCCCTGCGACGCCGGTAACTCCGTCCAGCGATACCCGGCGGCCCAATGCCCGATGCCCGCTGCCGGCGTTTGACAAAGCCCTGGCCGGGTGGCAAGTTGGGAGAAGGTCGGCTTGCCGCCTCCTGTCTACGGAACACCTCTCATGCTTCGCGTGATCGCCCTCGCCGCTGCGCTCTTTTTGGCGACCGCGGTCCAGGCCCAGACCGAAGGCGAAGCCAAGCCCGCGGCCCCCCGCGATCTCGCCGGGTTCGCTCGCTGGCCCTTGGAACGGATCGAACTGACCGACGGCCGCGCCTACGAGGGGCTGATTCTGTCGCAGTCCGAAGCGTTCGTATCGTTTCAGGAGGTCAACCGCCGCGTCGGGCGGCCCATGTATCTGATCACGCGCAGCGCCATCCCCCGCGCCAGCGTGGCCCGGCTCGAGCCGCTGCCGGCGGAAGAGCGCAACGTGCTGGTCGAACGGATCGAGCGATTCCAGCGGCGCAGCTTGCAAGAATACCTCGCAATGGCCAACGTTCCCCTCAGCCGCGGCGAAGGGCGAACTCGCCCGTTTTGGCTGTATCAGTCCGGTCCCTGGTTCCGGGCCGAAAGCCTGGCCGACGAGGAATGGACCCGGCAGTCGATCGTCCGCCTCGAGGAAATGTTCACAGCCTTCAGCGAGATTTTGCCCCCCCGCGCCAAGCCCGAGCGCCCGCTCCTGTTGCGGCTCTACGATACCACTAGCGAATATCGCGCGTTCCTCGCCAAACTGAATTACCGGATCGAAAATCCAGCCGTTTACGTGCCATCGCTGAATCTGCTGGCGGCCGGGAGCGAAGTCGCCGTCTTTACCGAGCGGCTCGCCGACCTGCGGTCCAAGCACGCCGCCCTGCGAAAAAAGTACGAACAGTTGGCGGCCGACATTCCCCAGCAGTTGCAAAAACTGGCCAAGGAGCTGGACGACGCAGGCGTACCGGTGGCGGAGCGCAAAGCCGCCGTCCTCGCCGCGCAACGTCGCTGGGAGCAGCAAGTGGCCGAGGTGACGCGGCAAATCTCCGCCATCGAAAATGAAAACGCCTCCCAGTTCAAGCAGCTTACGCGGCAGATGGACGTCCGCCTCTACCACGAGGCGTTTCACGCCTACTTGGAAAACTTCGTCTATCCGCAAGGGACATGCGACGTCCCCCGCTGGCTGAACGAAGGCCTGGCCCAGGTCTTCGAGGAGGGAATCCTGGAGGCGGGCACGCTCCGCTTGGACGCCCCCAGCCGGACCCGCCTGGCGGATCTCCAGGCCGACTTCGCCAGGCAGCCGCGCTTGCCCCTCTCGGAATTGCTCGCGGCCGACGGCCGGGCATTCCTCGTGGCCCACCCAGGGGGAGCCGAGACTTCGCAGCGGTACTACCTGTACTCCTGGGGCCTGGCCTACTATCTCGCAGTGCGCGAACCAGTTCTGGAAACCGCCCTACTCAACCACTACGTCGAAAAAGGCTCAAAATCGCTCGACCCGATCGCGCGCTTCGAAGCCCTGGTCGGAATGCCGCTCGAAAAATTCGAATCCAAATGGCGCGAAGACATGCAAGCCATGAAGCCCCCGGCGCGCTGAGTGGGTGCCTTCACTCGGCCAACGACTCTCCGGCGTCTTCCCACGACGTGATACTGGCCACGATTGGCAATTCAAGCCGACTTTCGGTTGAGAATTGCGCGATCTCTAAATAAACGACGCTGTCGTTTGTTGCCCAAACGATGATATGAACCTGCTCTCCACAGGCAAAATTCCGACGCCGTCCACAATCATGGTTTCGGAGCCTGTCAATCCCGAACCAAACTCTACGCTGCCGCAACCACATACGCATTCCGAAACGACAATCAAACGGCCGATCGACTCCAATAAGCTTGCCGGAATGGGTCGCACAGATGCGCATTCCAGGGCGCGCCGCAGGATCTCCGCCTCTTCAGCGGTAATCAGTCGGGTTAAGGACAACTCGCCCATTGTGTAGCCCCCCCGTTTTTTATCCCACAGTCCTATTCCTCGCTGGCCGCCAGCCGCACCTTCACCGCCACTTCCTTCCCCTCCCGGACGACCGCGATCGATACCTGGTCGCCGGGCCGCTTGCTTTCGATCGCCCCCAGGAAATCGTCGGCGGTCGTGGTCTTCTGTCCGTCCACGGCGACGATTAAGTCCGCGGCAGAGCGATCCAGGGACTCGGTTTCGTACACAAACGGCCCTTGGCGTTTTTTCTGTCGCACAATCTTCATTCCGCGCAGCCCCGCTTTCTCCGCCGGGCTGCCGGGGTTCATCGTGGCGATGAGCAAGCCCCGATCCGTCTCAAATACCCGCGTGATCCCGGTCTCCGGGCGAATGACGTGCCCCCGTTCGATAAGCTGCGGCACGACCCGCGCCACCGTGGCCACCGGAATGGCGAAGCCCACCCCCGTATTTTGCCCGGTCCGGCTGGCGATGGCCGTGTTCATCCCGATCAGCCGGCTATGGCCGTCCAATAGCGGACCGCCGGAGTTCCCCGGGTTGATCGCGGCGTCGATCTGAATGATCGACTTGATCGTCCGGCTGTTGCGGGCAGGCAGCGAGCGGTTCAGGCTGGAAATGATCCCGGTGGTCAGCGTCCGTTCCAGCCCAAACGGATTGCCGATCGCGAACACTCGCTGCCCCACCTTCAGCCGCGTCGAATCGCCAAACCGAATCGGCCACAGCGAATCGGGGGGCGCGTCGATCGACAGCACGGCGATGTCGCTCGAAGGATCGCTGCCGACCAGCGTGGCATCGTACGATTTGCCGTCGTACAGGGTAACTTGAATGGCCCGCGCGGAATCGACCACGTGGAAGTTGGTGAGAATGTGCCCCCGCTTGTCCAATACCGAACCGCTCCCCGCCCCTTCCTGGTACGATTCAAACAGCATCACGGACTGGACGACCTTGGTGCTGATGTTGACGACGCTCCGATTGACGTTTTCGTAAACGGAGATATTGACCCGCTCCTCCGGAGAAAAATCCTCCGGCGTCGCCATCTGGGAAGGGCCGATGGGGCGGGGCGCCGCGCCCCCTGCGCGCGGATCGCGCGGCGCCAGCTCGACATTCGGCAGCCGGCTCTCCGCGGGGGGGACGGCGAAACGGGGGGCCGGTTCGTCGGCGCGGCTTTGAGCGAGACGTTCGCCAGAGGCCAGAAAACCCAGGGTCAACCCCGCCCCAGCCATCCCCGAAACGATGCAGCAAACGATTGGAAAACGCATGGCGTGTGCTTGGATCAAGAGCATGGGACCGAACCGCGCGGATCGGCGCGCCGATCGCAGACGCTAGCAACACGACCGGGCCGAACGCCTGCGCGCTACCTATCGATATAATCAAACCCGCCGGAGGGGGCGAGAGCAAACCCGCTACAGCTCGACGTGCCGCAGGCGCAAGGCGTTGGCAATCACCGACACCGAGCTAAGGCTCATCGCGGCGCTCGCCAGCATCGGCGAAAGCAGCCAGTTCATCCCCAGCAGCGGGACCAGCACTCCCGCGGCCACGGGCACTCCCAGCAAATTGTAGGCAAAGGCGAAAAACAGGTTCTGCCGAATATTCCGCAGCGTCGCGCGGCTCAACTTACGCGCCCGCACGATTCCCCGCAGATCCCCTTTCACCAGTGTGATTCCGGCCGATTGCATCGCGACGTCGGTCCCACTTCCCATGGCGATCCCCACTTGCGCCGCGGCCAGCGCAGGGGCATCATTGACCCCGTCTCCCGCCATCGCCACCACCCGCCCTTGCGCCTGCAACTCGCGCACCACGTCGGCCTTTTGCTCGGGCAAAACCTCGGCGCGGACGTCGGCCATTCCCAAGCGGCGGCCGACGGCGGCCGCCCGCGTCCGCTTGTCACCGGTCAGCATCACCGCCTGCACTCCCTCGGCGGTCAGGGATTCCAGCGCCGCAGGCGTGCTGGCGCGAATAGCATCCGAGACGCCGAGCAAGCCCACCAGCCGACCGTCAACGGCCACGAACAGCGCAGTCTGCCCTTCCCCCCGCCAGGCGTCCGCCCGCTGTTCCATCCGCGATCGATGCTGTGAATCGGACCAGGCGCCGATCTGATCCATCAGCGCCGCGGAGCCGATCGCCACCTCCCTGCCATCCACTGCGCCGGTGGCCCCAGCCCCGGTCAGCGAGCGAAAATTCTCGACCGGTCGCAGCGGCAACCCCTTTTCCTCGGCCCCGCGGACGATCGCCATCGCCAGGGGATGCTCGCTGGCCCGCTCGACCGACGCCGCCAGCGCCAGGATCTCGTCGGATGCCAAACGATTCGGATCCGAACTCGCCCCGGCCGATGAACCCTCCGCCGCAGAGTCGGCCGATTCGACCGCTGTCAGCTTCGGCTTGCCTTCGGTCAGGGTCCCCGTCTTGTCGACGACCAGCGTATCGACGCGGCTCAACACCTCAAGCGCCTCGGCGTTGCGGATCAAAA
>JALHPA010000095.1 GCA_022842745.1 Pirellulales bacterium | reverse complement strand
ACAGGCCGATTCGCGCGGCACCGTAACCCTAATGGCGACATCTCCCTAACGCCCATCCCGTTATGCCCATCCTCAAGATTCACGTCCACGAGCACACCGGGACGATCATTCTCAACCGCCCAGAAAAACGCAACGCCCTCTCCCGGGAGCTGCTCCAAGAGCTGGATAAGGCCATCCACGACCTTCACGCCGAACGACGCGTCCGCGCCGTAATGCTCTCCGCGGCCGGAGACGTGTTCTGCGCAGGCATGGACCTGGCCGAAATGCACGCGACCAGCCGCGAGTCCGACGCCTTCGCCCGCTGGCACGAAGACGCCACCCTGTACCGCGACCTGCTTGAAACCATGCTCCGATTCCCCAAGCCGCTGATCGCCGCGGTCGGCGGGCCCGCCCTGGCCGGCGGGTTGGGCCTGGTTCTGGCCTGCGACATTGTTCTGGCCGGGCCGCAAGCGACGTTCGGTCTGCCCGAGCCGCGCCGCGGCCTGGTGGCGGGGATCGTCTCCCCGCTCTTAGCCTTTCGGATTGGCGCGGGCCGCGCCGCCTATCTGCTCATGACAACCGACCCAATACCGGCGGGGGAGGCCCATCGCGTGGGCCTGGTCCACGAACTGCATTCAGCGGAGCAACTGTGGGCGCGTGGCGGCCAAATCGCCGCTCGCTGCGCCCATTGCGCGCCAGAAGCGCTATTGATGACCAAGCGGATGCTGAACGAAACCATCGGCGAGCATTTGGCGACGCAACTTGCGGCCGGGGCGGCGTTGAGCGCCACCGCACGCACCACGGAAGCCGCGCAGGAAGGCTTGGCCGCGTTTCTAGAGAAGCGCGAACCAAAATGGTTGTAAATCCCAGCGGCTGTGGGCCGCTTGCGTTCCCGAGTGGCAAAATCGGCGACGCTCCATCATGCGGCCGCGAATCGACCGCTCGCGAGCGTGCTGCCATCGGCGAGCGTTTCAAACACCACGCCTGAGGGTCGATCGAACCACGCGGCCTCTTCGTCGGCTTGCGCGCCTACCATCTCATGGTTTTGCTGAGATACAGCCGCTGTGCCGGCCCTCTCTCCCGCTAGCCCGTGTCGCGCCAGCACCCAGCTCATCACCTGGCCAATCGGCATCGGCCGCGACGAAACCTCCCCGGTCCCTACGTCACCCGCCCCACGGCGATCCGCAAACCAGGCCTTCTCGATACGGTTTTCAAAATGCATTTGGCGCCTCGCGGGCAAGAGGAACGTGAACGTTAGTTCATTGTAATGAACTCTATACGTCCGTCCAGTACCCGCGGTTCAGAAAATCGCCTCTTTTGCCGCCAACCTCTGCTAGCATTGGCAACGAGCCTCCGGATTGGTCCCCGAAGCGCCGTCTACTTCAGCTCCTTGACCTTAATCCCTTTGTAGCGCACGAACTGCTTCGTGAAATCGCCCCCCCCGTGGACTTGCAGGGCGATCCCCCCGGTGGCCGGATGCCGCGGCTCTTTTTCTGGATCTTGCCAGTCCATGAACCGCACCCCGTTGATCCAGGTTGTGATGTGCGGTGGATTGCCGACGATTTTTGCCCGGAACGTGTTCCATTCGCCGTGCTTCCAGAACTTCGGCCAGTCGGCCGGCTTCACCGGCAAGGGAAACTCGCTTTTGACCTCGCTGATCTTGTCCGGCGTGTCGCCGAACGAATAGTTACGCAAGTGAAAGCCCTTGCGGAAACCCTCGCCGTACAACCCCGCATTACTCCCCCCTTCGTGATAATCCACCAGGTACTGGTATGCGACCCCTTTCTCCGTGCTCCGTAGAAACAGCCCGCTGTCCGGGCCGTAATCGTTCTTCATTTCCACGATCACTTCAAAGTCGCCGTAAACCTTGTCCGTGATCACGATCCCGCCGTTTCCCGGAATGTCCTGGCTCCCTACGATCGCTCCCTCCTCCACGACCCACCGGCCCCCGGATTTGTGCTGGCTCGCCCCGCTATGCCCGGTCTCGGCGCTGACGTGCCACCCTGCCAGCGACTTGCCGTCGAAGATGGATACAAACCCCGAGTCGTCGAGCTGTTCCACCTTCCAATCGGCCGCCAGGGCAAACGAGGGAAGCGCAAACAACAATAAGAAATACGTCCCAACAACGTTTACGGGCGCTCGGTGTGGCATCAAAAATCTCCTGGCAACAAGGACTTAGCGTGAATCATCGCTCCCGCCGCAGCGGACGCGGCCACTCTAAAAATAACCCACGCCGCCCCGTTTGCAATCGTGCCCCCGGGAGGTTATCGTAACCACAAAGAGGGGGCATCTGCCAAGCGGCGCCACGGACCGGGCATAGCGAATTCTCTCGCCGGCGCTTGCCATACCCTACGTTCGGCCAGACGTTCGACAGGGGCGGGTGATTGTTGCCTCCCGGCGGCGGGAGCAGCCCATCTGGAATTCAACTTTGAGGGCGCAACGATGGTCCAATCGAAAAAACGCCAGCGGCTGTGGCGAGCGGAGCGGCTGGAGCCACGGGACCTGCTGGCGGGCAACGTCCAAGCCCAGCTTATCGACGGCACGCTCTTCGTGCGCGGCGACGAGTTGAGCAATCGAGTGGAGATCATGGGGACGGGAGTGGCCGGCCAGGCGCTGGTGCGGCCGAGCGACTACATTTCCCCCACCACCGTCAACGGCCAAGAATGGCAGCTCTTCGATGGCGTCACGCGCGATATTGTCATCGCGCTTTTGGAGGGTGAAGACTACTTCATGTCCGGCAATCTCGACGTCGCCGGGCGGCTGATTATCGATATGGGCAGCGGGACCGATTCCATCCTCTTGGGGTACTACGGTCAGACCGCCCCCCGCCCCGGGGGAACGCTCGCTCCGCGGTCCCTGTTGGTCCGCGGCGATTTACAGGTAGG
Organism: Pirellulales bacterium; assembly: GCA_022842745.1. Taxonomy (GTDB): domain Bacteria; phylum Planctomycetota; class Planctomycetia; order Pirellulales; family JALHPA01; genus JALHPA01. The sequence goes on along the minus strand of JALHPA010000095.1, from coordinate 5,072 downwards.
GCTGGGCCTGCCGGGAGAGCCAAGTCCGGATTACATCAACCTCCACAACGTCATCGTGGCCGGAGCGACCCATCTGGCGCTCGGCGACGGCGCCAATCGTGTGGATGTATGGGAGTCCTCGCTGGGGCCGATTTCCATCGCCACGGGCAGCCACTCCGACCGGGTCGAGATCACCGATAGTCGCCTCGGAGGACTGAACGTCGATCAGGGAGGCGCCGACGATTCGCTCTGGTGTTGGCGGACGCTCACCGGGACCATCAGCGTCGCCGCGGGGGCTGGGGACGACACGATCAGTCTGGTCGATTGCGTGCTTTCCGCCGATGCCTACTTGGAACTGGGGGACGGGAACGACGATCTATACATTAAGACCTCCACTGCGACCGGAACCCTATCCACTGGGTTAGGCCAGGGGGACGATCGCGCTTGGCTCGAAATTGCCAGCGTGAAAAGCCTGCGGTTAGACACCGGCGAAGGGGCCGATTTGCTCCTCGTGCGGCAGTCGGCCTTCGACAACTTCTGGGCGTCGCTCGGCGCGGGGAACGACACCGCAAGCCTCAGCGGCTCGATCGTGCGCAACAACGGAGGACGCCTCGCCGGCGGCGGCGGAACCGACGGCTGGTGGTACGACATGTCCGCGGTCTCCGGCGTGCAGCGGACCGAATTCGAGCAACAAAACAGCGCCCCAACCGCGGGTTTCACTCTGAGAGCGCACCTTGGGAGCCTTACCACGAGCGCAGGAGCCCAAGTCACCGCCGGCGCTGGCTTTACGGAGCATTTTGATACTCCCCTACTAATTGTTGTCCCTGGGAAGAGCGTTTACCTTGCCGAGTATTGGGAGGACTCCAATAGCGACGGAGTGGTCGATGAGCGCGATTTGATGGTCTTTAGTTATTTGCATCAGGATGTGCTAATCCCCGGCGACTGCAACGCCGACGGCCAGGTCGACGTGCTGGATTACGTCGTCATCGACAACCATTTCGGCAAAACCGGCGGCAAACTGGGGCCGTTCAGCGGCGATTTGAACCTCGATCAAGTCGTCGATCTCGCCGACATGCTGATCGTCGACAACAACTTCGGCCGGAGTTCGGCGTGAGTATCGATTGTTGAGCTAAGGTGTGCTCGATTCGCGTGCCCTCGCTCACTCACCGCGGCTCCTCTGCCGTTTCGATCACCACCGCCTCATGAATCGCGATTGGCGGCGTGGTGACGTGGATCCGCCCCCCTTCGTAGGTGAATTCCAGCTTCTGCCCACTCGGCTTGAGCGTCACGGCGGACGGCGCCATTGGCGCGCGAACCTCGAGCGTCAGCGGACCCAAAAGGGGGATCGAATCCTGGATCGGACGCCGTTGGTGCGGCCCAGACGTATTCACCAGGTGGATCATAAGCTGGCCGTGATTCCGCATCGCGCACACATCCACCTCTTCGGAACCCGTGACCACCGCCAGCGGCTCGGGAAACAGCCGCCGCACGATTCCATCCAAAAATTTCCTGATCGCCGGATTCGGCGCGTCGCGATACTCCCTTCCCAGCGTGAAGTACGTCGCCGCGATCTGCCCCTTTCCCACCCGCCGCACCGAGGCCGCCGGCAGCGATTCGGGTTCCGACCTCCCCGCCGGTCGTAGCATGCCGATGGCTTCGGCGTCCGCCCCCAGCGTCGCTCCCTGCCAGGCCCCCCGGATCGTGGCGCTCCCTCCCTCCTGCGACAGCGACAGTTCTCCCTCCCGCGCCTCGCCTTTCGCCAGCCGCGCCCCGAGTTCGTCCGCAAACAGCGCCGCGGACTCCGGCCCGATCAAGAGCAGATTACCGCCGCCTGCGACATACGTCTTCAGCTTCGCCTGCAATGGCGGCGGCAGATACTCCCATTCAGGAACCACCACCAACGGATACTCCCCGAGGCGGGGACCCAGTCGATGCTCCGCCAGCACTTCCACCGAATGCTGCTTCTCCAAGAGCGCCTGCAGCACCCCTTCGATCCGCGCGTGGTCGCGCGGAAACAACCCGTTCTGGCGGCGATAGTGCGCCTCGGTGCATAAGAGCAGGGCGATCTGCGGGACCGCCACACCGCGGTGGCACAGCTTCTGCCGAGCGCGGCAGAATTTCGCCACCTCCGCCATGACGGGCATCTGCTCTGGAAAGATCGAACCGTCGTGCCGTTGCTTGTGGTAGGCCTGAAATCCTCCTCCCAGCGCCAGGACCACTGCCGCCTCCCGCTGCAACTGCACCGCCGTCTTCTGGCCGCCGCTGGCGCCGGTGGTGAAGCTCCAAGCCATCAAATCCCAAGGTTTTCCCTGCTGGGCGAGAAACCTCCCGGCCAGCCGGGCCGAATTGACGCTGTCCTGCGGCGAATAATCCCCGGACAGAAAGTCCACCGGCACGGTCACCGGCTCCGGCATGTGGTCGCTAAAGGCCCAATTGCTGCAAATTTGAAACTCCGGATGGGTCCGCTTCACCTCGCCGACATAGCGGTTCACATAGTCGCGAAATGCCTGACGCTGAAACTCCAAAAACTCCCGCCAATGCGGTTCTCCCGGGCCGCGGGGCACCGCCTGAATCCCCGTTCGTGCCCGAAACGCCGCTTGCGAAGCCTCCCCAAAATCCGGTATCGCCGCCCAGCAGTCCCCATCGACCCACGCTCCGTCGATCCTGTAATCCCCCGCCAACTCCCGCAACTGCGGAATCAGCAGCTTCTCGGCATACGGCCCGAAAACCGATGTCGCTCGCTCGTCCGGCTTACCGTCGGCCCGCGTCGCGGCCCAATCGGGATGGTCCTGCACTGCTTTCGAGTCCCAGACACCGGAATAATGCACGTACAGCGCCACTCCCCGCTTCGCTGTCGCCTCCCGCCACACCCGCAAGGGATCGCCGTCGTACCCTGCCGCGCGGTTGCCGACCTTCGTCGGGTAGCTGGAGATTCCCGGATGCCCCTTGCAATCGATCTGCAAGTAATCCGGCCGCACCAGCTCGATTATTTTTTCGACCATCTCCGGCGTGGTGTTCTTGCCGATCTGGTCGTTCGGGCTGGCATGGAAGTCGAAATGGATCCCCAAAAAGCTCTCTGCTCGTTTCAGACGCTGTGGTTCGGTCCTGTCGGCCGCGGCGACTGTGGAATGGACCGCCAACAGCAGCGCTGCGGCGGTCCGCCAGACGCTATGAGCAGCGAGAGTGGGTTGTCGATTCATGGGTCGTGGTTGGACGAGCACTTGCCTCGCCCGGCATGGTTCAGTTCCAAGTGTTCTGGCGGAGGTCGTCCGCTTCTTCGCCTTCAAGGGCGTGCATGGTGATTTTCCACTGCTCTTGACCCCGGTACAAGCACAGCGGGAGCGGGGGTGGCCTCCCCAGCCTGGATGCCGAAGGGTAAGCTAACGGCTGCTCCCTTCCCCGTTCCAAAAGGCCGTTCGGCCATGAAACCGGTACTCGCTCTCCGCCACGTGCCCCACGAGGGGCTGGGACTGCTCGACGAATCGCTCCGCCAGGCGGGCCTGACCTACAGCGTGATCGATCTCCCCCGCGGCGCGCCGCGCAGCTTTCAGCCAGGGCAGTTGTCGGGCCTGATCGTCCTTGGCGGGCCGATGAACGTCGACGACGTCGACCTCTATCCCTACCTCGCCGACGAGGTCCACTGGGTGCGGCAGGCGGTCGAAATCGGCTTGCCGGTGCTCGGCATTTGCCTAGGCTCGCAGATGCTCGCCAAGGCGCTCGGCGCGCGAGTCTATCCCAACGACCACAAGGAGATCGGCTGGTATCCCGTCGACCTTGCCGCCACGGCCGAAGCCGACCCCCTGTTTGGCGAATGCTCCCCCCGGGAGACCGTCTTCCAGTGGCACGGAGACACTTTCGACCTGCCCGAGCACGCCACCCTGCTGGCCTCCAGCCCCCTGTGCAGACACCAGGCATTTTCGTATGGACCCGCCGCCTACGGCATCCAGTTCCATCTGGAGGTGACGGCCGCCATGATCGAGGACTGGCTGCGGCAGCCGGCGAACTGCGTGGAATTGTCCTATCTTAAACATATTGACCCGGACCAGATTCGCCGCGAAACGACCGAGCGGATCGACGATCTCAACCGCCTCGGGCGCAAGGTCCTGGGCCGTTTCGCGGAGCTATGCAAAAGACGCGGCGGATGATCCGCGATCGTTGATTCCCTCCCCGGCCCGCTGGGTTGCCTCGGTTTTCCAGACTTCGCTTTCGACCGGTCCCCTTGGTCGCCCGCTGCCCCCCATCGCCAGTCGCCATGCAAATCACCATCACCGCCGTCGGGCCGGACAACCGCGGTCTGGCCGACCCGATCATCCACTACGTCACTGGCCAAGGCGCCAATATCGCCGAAATCCAGATGTACGACCACGACGAGTTGAGCCTGTTCGCGATGCTCCTACGGATCGAGCTGGGCGGGGAGCGCCTCTCGGAATTGCGCGAGGCGATGCGTCGCATCGGCGAAATGACCCAACTTTCGATCCGCGTCTGGTCCCCGGAATCGCGCCCCGCCGCCCCCCGGCTGGCGATCTGCACCACTCTCCGCCCGGAGCCGGCCTTGGCCCTACTCCGCGCCATTCGCGACGGCCGCGTGGCGGCCGAGGCCGCCGTGATGATTGGCAACCGCCCCCACTGCCGGGCACTCGCCGAACAGTTCGACATCCCCTGGTTTCAAATCGGCGACGACAACGGCGCCGTCGACGACGACCAGCTTGTCGAACTCTTCGACCGCTACCAGGTCGATTACGTCGTCCTGGCCCGCTACATGCGCGTCCTCTCCGCCGCCGCCTGCTGGAAATACGCCGGCGGCCGGATCATCAATCTGCACCACGGCCTGCTCCCTAGCTTCCCCGGCATGCGTCCGTATCACGAGGCGTTCAGCCGGCGCATGCTGACCTATGGCGCCACCTGCCACTTCATCGTCCCGGAGTTGGACGCCGGCAACCAGATCATCTACCAATCGACCTTCTCCGTCCCCCCCGGCATCAAGCTGGACGACGTGATCCGGCTAGGCCAGGAAGACAACGAGCCGCACTGCCTCGTGGAAGGGGTCCGGCGGGTAGTCGCCCGCGAAGTCCAGCTCCACTTCCACCGCGTCG